>NZ_JAWPMM010000001.1:4347500-4647500 GCF_033344935.1 Reichenbachiella sp.
GATCCGTGTCAAGAATTTCATAGGAGTTTAGCTCGGCTAGCCTTTCTGTTTCGTTACCTGGTATTTTGGGTTTTTTCATGCGGAAATAAAATTAAGCTAATTTTTCTCTATTCCGCTAATGGAATTATCTCAATCTTCTCTAGTACACATCGGAATATTGTTCTTAAAGCAACTCAATTCTAGATAATAATTCAGGCTTGTATTTTGCACTTACAGGCACAATTGAATCGCCAATAAGTAAACTGTTTTGATCTATGTTGTCAATTTTATTGATTTGTACTAGATAGGAGCGATGCACACGCAAGAACTGATCTTTGGGTAATTTTTCTTCGATACTACTCAATTTATAATACACCACGTGAGTCTTTTCGATGGTATGTACTTTGATATAGTCTCCGTATCCCTCAACATACAAAATAGTGTCGTACATGACCTTGGTTAGCAGAAAGTCTATTTTCATAAACACTGCATCACCATCGGTGGTTTGCTTTTGATTAAGTTCTATTTTATTCTTTGCTTTTGTTACTGCCTGGGCAAATCTCGGGTAACTTTTGATTGGTTTTACCAGATAATCTGTGACATCAAATTGGAAAGCCTCCACTGCATACTTTTCTTGCGAAGTAACCAGAATGATCTCAGGCTTCTTATTTAATGATTTGATGATATCAATCCCGCTGGCTTCTGGCATTTGAACATCCAAAAAAACAATATCAGGTTCTAATTCTATGATGGCGTTGGTTCCCTCCAAAGCATTTTGATAGGTTCCAAGCAATTCTAGATATCCCGTTTGTTCGATCAAAGAAGTGATGATTTTCAACGCGATGAATTCATCATCAATAGCAATACAAGTTAAATTTTTTGGCATAGTTCTACTAGGTTAGTTAGTTTCTACAAAATCAACGAATTCAAAAGATTTTAAGCTACTATTATAAGTTACAAAAATCAATCGAGATAGGGTCAAAGGGTCTAAATTAATTTAAGTATAAATACGTTTTAGCTCTTCTATTTTTTCCCCTGCTTCACGGATAAAATCAGATAGATTAGACTCAAGATATTCATCATTTTTTGCAAGTGCTGCTTCTTCGATTTCAAAAATTCTATTTATAAATTGTTTCTGTTCTAGGTTTTCAAAGTTTGGTTTCACCTTGTGCGAAGTGCGAGCTAACGAATCAAAATCTCTAGCTTGATATTGCAACATCATTTTTTCTAGCTCGAATGGAACCACATCGAGCACACCCTCCACAATATCTCTCACCATTTCTTCATCCTGATTGGTAATTTGATATAGGTATGGAAACTCAGCCCGAGAAATCAATTTTGCCTTATCATCAAATTTCTTTTTTTGTATTAATGATTCTGATAGTTTGATTTCTTCAATAGGACAAACCATGACTAAAGTTCCTTTTTCAATCAATACTTCGTAAGACCCACTAATTTCCAAGAACTTATTAGTTATTCTCTCCAATGCATCTGGTAGTAGATTAGATTTAACTACAACTCTAATCACTCTTGTGGTTGCATCGTAGGTGAATATAATTTTAATGCTTCCATCAGGTTTGCTGTCAATAATATTACTTAGCAAACGGACAAGGCCTGTATACATTTTATGCTTATTACCAATAATAATTGATGATTCAAATTCCTTTTCAAAAATTAAATGGGCATCAGCCTCGCCAAGAAAGGTATCCTGAACAGCTGAAATAATTTGATCGATTTTGAATGGTGTATTCGTTTCCTTCAGCTCGGTCAGCACCATTTGTCCAATGGCATATTCTAAAAAACCTGTTATTATTCCTGAGCTTTGTTGGTATCTCTTTTTTAGATCGAACTCCAATTGATCCGTAACGGATTTGCAAAGGTATTTCAATCCAGAAATAGGCACTTTTATCTCATTGTAAATTTTAGAACTTATCATTTGATTCACTTTCAACTCCTGTTCTAATTCATTCACATGTTGTTTTATCGACTCATACTCATTTTGTATTTCCCCTTCAATCAAACCTTTTTCTATCACCTCTTTATATAACTGAGTCTGATCTATGATTACCCAATTAAATACTTCTTCATCTCCATTCTTTACCTTTTCAATCCTATAGTCGCAGATCATTCGAGCATTAAAAAAACTATCGGACACACAATAATAATTGAGTATCCCATTGGCTTTCAATTCTATTAATTCACTTTTAACACCTTTCAAAAAGTGACTCCTTTCAAAGACAGTTTCTTTAAAACCATATAAATCTTCTAAGGAATGACAAGAATCCAGGTACTCACCATTGGAATTAAATACCACGACCTGCATTGTTTCTTTTAGGAGATCCTTTTTATACTGATTGAAGTTCATATTAAAGAATTTTTTGCATTATTATCAAGGTACAATTTATATGAAGAAGCAGTCTATGAATTATTTACTCGATCAAACTGCCAATAATACTGTTCAAGTCAATAATATCCTCGGTAGATCAAACGCTACAAAAACATTGCATACCATATCAAATTTAAGATTATTTTAAGATATGAAGGTTTATGCCTTACTCCATTCATCTTACATTTGCACTTGATAAAAATGACTATGTACAAGATTCTCATCCGCCCTTTTCTCTTTCTATTCCAACCTGAAAATGCCCATCATCTGACATTTTTCATGATGAAAGTAATCAATGCCTTGCCATTTGGTAGAGTCATTTTTTCATTGGCACATGGCCAAAAGAATAAAGGACAGTCTACAGAACTTTTTGGTTTACAATTCCCAAACAAAGTGGGACTTGCTGCAGGGCTTGATAAAAATGCCGAGGCCATAGATATGTTCGCTGCTATGGGCTTTGGGTTTGTGGAAATAGGGACAGTGACTCCTAAACCACAGCCAGGCAATCCCAAACCAAGATTGTTTCGATTGAAAGAAGATCAAGCTTTGATCAACCGAATGGGCTTCAATAATGATGGTGTGGCCGTAGTGAAAGAGAGATTGAAGAAAAGAAAATCGAACATCCTAGTTGGGGGAAATATTGGCAAAAATAAAGTGACACCAAACGAAGAAGCTGTCAACGACTACATCATTTGCTTCAATGAGTTGTTTGATGTAGTGGATTATTTTGTAGTGAATGTGAGTTCGCCAAACACCCCGGGTCTTCGAGAACTTCAGGAGAAAGAACCGTTATCCCGCATTCTCAATACCTTGATGGATGAAAACAAAAAGAGACCTGCTACCAAACCTATTCTACTCAAAATTGCTCCAGATTTGACGGAAGATCAGTTGATGGATATTATTGAAATCGTGAATGAAACTAAAATTGATGGTGTCATTGCCACCAATACCACCATAGACCGATCTGGACTTAAAACATCAGGCGACACAATTGAATCCATTGGAGCTGGTGGATTGAGTGGGAAACCTGTTCAATCCAAATCCACCGAGCTCATTCGATTCTTACATGAAAAATCAAATGGCTCCTTTCCAATCATTGGAGTAGGAGGAATAAATTCTGGTGCCTCAGCGTTAGAAAAAGTAGAATCAGGAGCAAGCCTAGTACAAGTCTATAGCGGATTCATTTATGAAGGTCCAAAATTGATCTCAGACATCAATAAAGCACTTGCCTAAGCACTTACTAAATGATCGATTCTTGGGTTAACATTTGTGCCCATTTTGATTAATTTACATTCCAAATACTCATCAATGGCCAAAAACACTTTTAAGAACAAGACAAAGGAAAAAAGACAGTTTAAGTTACCCTCTGTATCTATTGGATTTTTGAATGACAGACGCTTTCACCTGTCTTTGGGCTTTCTTACCCTTGTTTTTAGTTTGTTCTTACTTACAGCATTCATTTCCTATTTATTTACCGGCAAAGCTGATCAGAGCTTGATGGGAAATATTGCTGATACTGGAATGAAGGCATCCGGTCTGGAAGCAGAAAATTGGTTGGGACTATTTGGCGCATATACTGCTCATTATTTCATTTATCAATTTTTCGGAATCGCGTCTTTTTTACTTCCTCCTTTTTTGTTTTTGGTGGGTTATAAAATCGTATTCGATAGAGAAATTCTACCTATTTCAAAGTCCTTTTGGTTTACAGTTTTTTTCTTGCTCTGGGTAAGTATTTTCATTGGGTACTTTATGATCAATTCCGAGCAAATCAATATTTGGGGTTTTCTCGGAGGTGGTACTGGCTTTGAATTGGCTATTCTACTTGACAGCCTTATGGGCTGGGGCACTTTGCTATTTCTACTTTTCGCCCTGGCTGTTTTTACGATCTATTTCTTCAACATTACCCAAATGGTCGGGCTAAGTGGCGCCCCCTCATTAGATAGTCGCTTGGATGAAGATCTGGAGGATGATTTAGAAACCGATGAAGAAGAAGATACCAATGCGGCAGAAGACGACTCTGAGACCATAGCAGCTGTTGTATCTGCGATCAAAGAAGAAGTAGAAAAGGAAGAGGCCGAAGCTGAATCGAAGGAGCAAATCGACGACTCCGAGGAGTGGAAAGTAGAGGTGAAGCAACCTACTGACAAAAAGAAGGAAAAACCACAATTGGATTTAGTGGTAGAAGAACCTGAGTCGACGCCAGTTGTAGAAAACAAACTGGCAGCCCCTATAGAAAAAAATAAAGAAGAAGACCTGGCACTTCAAGTAGAAAAACCAGAAGCCAAAGAAAAAATCACGGACAAACTTGAGAACTATGACCCAACACTGGATCTCGCAAAGTATGTCTATCCCACGCCAGATTTGCTCATAGATTATCCGGAAAAAAATGTGCAGGTATCTAAAGAAGAGCTAGAGCAAAATAAGGACAATATTGTAGAGACCTTGATCAATTTTAAGATTGGTATATCAAGCATCAAAGCGACTATTGGACCTACTGTTACTCTATATGAAATTGTGCCTGAGGCTGGCGTCAAGATTTCAAAAATCAAAAACCTGGAAGATGATATCGCATTGAGCTTAGCGGCTTTGGGCATTAGGATCATCGCCCCTATTCCAGGAAAAGGAACGATCGGTATTGAAGTACCAAATAAGAATCGTGAGATGGTAGATGTAAAGTCGATCCTCACGACGGACAAATTCATGAAGAGCAGTGCTGAGCTGCCCGTGGTGCTGGGAAAAACCATTTCCAATGAAGTATATGTAACAGATCTAGCCAAGATGCCTCACTTGCTGATGGCAGGGGCTACTGGCCAAGGTAAGTCGGTAGGTTTAAATATTCTCTTGACTTCATTGATTTACAAGAAACACCCATCGCAACTCAAGTTTGTACTGGTAGACCCTAAAAAGGTGGAGTTAACGCTTTTCAATAAAATTGAAAAACACTTCTTAGCCATGCTACCAGGTACCGAGGAAGCCATTATCACAGATACGAAAAAAGTAATCTATACACTAAATTCACTGTGTATTGAAATGGATAATCGCTACGATCTACTCAAAGACGCGGCGTGTAGAAACCTGAAAGAGTACAATAAGAAATTCGTTGAGCGTAAGCTCAATCCAAACAAGGGACACAAATTCTTACCATACATTGTTTTAGTCATCGATGAGCTAGCCGATTTGATGATGACAGCAGGCAAAGAAGTAGAAACTCCTATTGCCAGATTGGCCCAATTAGCCAGAGCTATTGGTATTCACTTGGTGGTTGCTACTCAGCGTCCTTCGGTAAACGTGATTACCGGTGTGATCAAAGCCAACTTTCCTGCGAGGTTGTCTTTTAGGGTAACTTCTAAAATCGACTCAAGAACCATTCTCGATGCCGGTGGTGCTGAGCAATTGGTAGGTATGGGAGACATGTTATTATCCCTTGGTTCTGATATTATTCGTCTCCAATGCGGATTTGTAGATACTCCTGAAGTAGATCGTATCTGTGAATTTGTAGGAGATCAACAAGGCTACGAATCTGCCTACATGCTCCCAGAATTTGTAGGTGACGAAGGAGAAAGTGCTATAGGTGAGGTAGACCTTAAAGATCGAGATGTGCTGTTTGAAGATGCAGCCAGACTCATTGTGATGCATCAGCAAGGAAGTACTTCTTTAGTTCAAAGAAAATTAAAACTAGGATACAACAGAGCCGGTCGATTAATCGATCAATTAGAAGCTGCAGGCATAGTCGGTGCATTCGAAGGTAGCAAGGCTCGCGAAGTCCTTATCCCCGATGAACATTCACTCGAGTTATTGCTCAATGAACTCAACGGTCTCTAATCAATTTAATTAACTTTTATATTTGGCATGAAATGTGCAATTTGTGCATCATTTTCAACCGAAATTAAACAATACGCATTATGAAGTCGATCCAATTCCTAATTATACTCAGCATTGCTGCCCTCACACACGCAGTGGCGCAAAAAGACCCGGCAGCCAAACAAGTGTTGGATGCCATGAGTGAAAAATATCAAAATATTCCTGCCTTCAGAGCTGAGTTTTCTTATACCATGGAAGATGATGGAGATGATATTGATGAAGGATTCAAAGGCACAATCTTAGTAAGAGGAGAAAAGTACAAGTTGATCATGGACGAGCAAGAAGTGACTTTTGATGGTACAGATATTTATACCTATCTAAAGGAAGAAAATGAAATGACTATTTCAAGTTTTGACCCTGAAGAAGAAGAAATTTCATTGTCTAACATTTTTGATATCTACAAAACCGGATACAAGTACGTTTATACAGAATCTAAGAACAATGGCGCAACAGATGTTGTCGACTTAGTACCTGAAGATCGCGAAAAAGAATACTTCAAAATAAGAATGGAAATTGCATCCGGTGACAAGTCATTGCAGAGCTTTAAAGTGTTTGATAAGTCTGGAAGTCGATATCTGTATAAGGTATTGAGCTTTAAAGAAGATGCCTCTATCACTGACAAAATGTTTGTCTTTGATAAAGCAAAATACAATGGTGCGGAAGTGATCGACTTTAGATAAATCTTCCAATAAAGATACTTTAGGCTCTGATTCGTTTTAATTTCGAAATCAGAGCCTTTTTTATGATCTAATATTACAAGCTATGTGTCTCATACTCTTCGCCTGGAAAAAACACACCAGTTATGACCTCATCGTGACTGCCAATAGAGATGAGTTCTATAATCGTCCGACGGAGAGCGCTTGTACCTGGTCCGAATATCCAGATTTAATAGCCGGCAAAGACCTCACCGCCGGCGGCACCTGGATGGGTATTACCAAAACAGGAAAGTTTGCCGCATTGACGAACTATAGAGACATAGCCAATATCAACAACGATGCGCCTACTCGAGGAGACTTAACAAAAAATTATCTTACGCAGGATACTGATCCTCAAGCCTATTTAGACAAAATAAAGTTAGCACAAACTCCCTACAATGGATATAATCTTTTGGTAGGTGACAATCACTCCCTTTGGTATTACAACAATATTAATCATCAGATCAAATCTCTTGAACCCGGTGTTTATGGTCTGAGTAATGCCCTACTCAATGACCCATGGCCCAAGGTAGTGACTGGGAAACAGAGGCTGACTCAATTGATTCAAGATGACCACGTGACATCAGAAAGCCTATTGAGTATTATTCAGAATAAAACAATTGCTCCGGACGATCAGCTTCCAAGTACTGGCGTACCACTCGATTGGGAGCGCGCATTATCCGCCATGTATATAACCATGGAAAACTACGGCACGAGATGCTCGACTACGCTACTGAAAAAAAATAAAAACTCCACTTTTACAGAAAAAACCTACCCTCATCTTGGACAAAAAGAAGATCAGGTAGAATTTATCTTCTAATTTATCTTCTTTGGGTATTCAATATACCTAGCAATACGGATTGAACTCAGCTTCATAGCGTTCTAATTTTATTCCAAAAACAATCTAAAAACTGGAATTATTATGAAGCACTACAGTCTAAAATATGGAATTTTAGTTGCCTTTCTCCTCAGCCTCATGGGAAGTACTCAAGCACAAGACGCGCTTTGGCAACTTGACTTTGAAAAAGAAATCGCCTGGAACAAAGTCACAGAATCGGGCATCCTCTTGGTAGGAACTAACGACATGGGTCTACATGGCATAGACTCTCGAGATGGAAACAAACTATGGAGTAACGACATTATGAAAGGTGCCAGAGCAGTAAAAGGTGCCGATGGCAAAAAACAAGATCCTTCTGCTCTTTTTGAGCAATTCATCTATGTAATTGAAGATGCGGAATACCCTGAAATGGGTGATTTCATTGAAATCAAGTACACTGATAATGCAGCATACAAGAACTACGCGATTGTCAATATTCAAACCGGAGAAGAGGTAATGAGCCCAAGAAAGGCTGAGATGCCCATCACTAAGTTTTTTGGAAAAGAAATGCCCACGTTCAACTACAATGGTACTGGGTATATTCCTGAGTTAAGAATGGTAGTTATCTCTGCCTCTTGGCAGGATTTTATGCAAAAAGGAGCGCCCTGGATGCAAATGACGAAAATGGTAGAACTGCCCAGCGCTAAAGTAATTTGGGAGAGCGATCAAGTATCAAGTGAAAACTTTCCGTTTGTAGTGGGTTCTGATATCATCATGCCGGGCAAAACTAAAATCGCACGTATGGATGCGAAAAGTGGAAAAATCAAATGGGACTACAATACTTCTTTGAAAAACCAAACTTTTGAAAAATTCGACCTCAGTCTTGACCTTTCTACCGGATACTTTTTTGAGAAAAAGAAAAACAGTGGTACACTATCAGCTGTAGATATGGCCTCAGGAAGCAAATTTTGGGAGCAAGAATTGAAATTGAAAGAAGTGCCATCACTTACCGCGATGAGCTATGGTGTAGTCACAAAAGATGAAAGTAATCTTCGTCTTTACGATCTAAAATCTGGCACTGAAAAATGGAAAGTAAAAAAAGTTGATGGAACTGTGATCGATCTAGGTGATCATGGTATTGCGATTACACAAAAGGCCAAAAGATTGGTACTACTTGATCCAGCCACAGGAGAAGCCAAATGGGACGAAAAAATCTCTGGGATAAATATCGATCGAATTGTGGGTAACGGAATCATGTACACGGACGCTAAAGGCAGACTAGGAGTCATTCAGTACGACGGTCAGAAAATTTGGGACAAAAAGGGAATGCTGGATGTACCAAGCCTGAGATACCAGGTAGAACTTGGCAGAGAGTTGATGTACATAGACGGAGACCTGTATGAAGTGGACTTGTTTTCAGGAGACTACAGTGTTCTGGTTGGCAAATTGGACAAGCAATTTGAAGGAGATGAAACACCTTCTAGCATCGAATTAGTAGATGGTGGCTATTTGGTTAGCTCTAGCCAGAATCTATTCATGTTCGAAACAGATGGCTCACTTCGCTGGAAAAAGTACTGGGAAGCTCCAGGTATGAGTATGGCGGCAAAAATTGCATTAAGAGTTGGCCAAGCAGCCATGATCGCTATGGCGGCCAGTTCGGCAGCTGCTTCTTCGCAGCACCGAACCGCTTACGGTGGAGAAACCTACTATTCAAAAATGTACGCTCAACAAGCCGAAGATCTGGCCAAAGGAGCCAGCATGTTAGGAGATGAAGCCAAGAAGTTATTCACTGCCTCCAAATCCAAAGGAGATATAAAAATGATCCTTTCCAGGGTAGGTGCAGGTGGACAAGCCAAAAGCGCTGGACTTGTGAAGGTGGATAAAGCAACAGGCGAAGAATTGGGTACACTACAACTAGGCGACAAGGAACCTGTTTATGACTTTGACCCAATTTCTGGTCAGGTATTCTTCAAGGCTGACAAAAAACAAATTATCAGCTACGCACTATAATATCAATCCATAGTTAGGACTGTCTCGATTTATTCGAGGCAGTCATTTTCATTTAAACTCACTCACTATGTTACGCTCCTATCTCCTTTTGGGCTTGCTTCTATTTTGCCTTTTGGCTAACGCTCAAGAAAATCAATTGATTATCAGGCAAGGCCATACCGCAGCCATAAACAGTTTGAAATATGCGCCGGACGGCAGCGCTGTCTACTCAGCCAGCGATGACAAATCCATAAAAATGTGGGACGTTAAGACTGGCGTAGATGTCAATACCTTCAACGCACATACCGCACCTGTCAGATGTATGGAGCTCTCTGAAAATGGCGAACTATTGGTTTCCGGAGATCTAGATGGAAAAGTACTACTCTGGGATGCCAAGACAGGCAAAGTAAAGCTCACCATCAGCGCACATGAAGGTAGCGTAAACACGATAAAATTCACCAAAGACCAACAATACATGGTTTCTGGTGGAGATGACAAAATGCTCAAAGTTTGGAATCTTCAAGGTGACACACTGAAAACGATCAAAGGATTTAATGCGTCGATTCAAAGTATTGGAATTTCCCCAGATGGCACCCGAATTATATCTGGAGGGTATAAAAACAATGGAGTTGAGTTGCTGTTAGTTGACTTAGAAAAGGGTAAAATTATCGATGATGCTTTGAATCATGTAGCCGGAGCCGGCGCAGCTCAAGTCTATGCCAAAGCCATCATGACGCCGGTAGCACTGGCTATGAATATTGGAAAAGGAAATGTCGGAAAAGGCATGACGACTTTCTACATCATGAATTACAGCAACATCGAATTTACTAATGATGGTAGCAAAATTCTGATCTCCCAAAACACCTTCCTACCTCTTACCGCAGCTAAAGGCGAAGAAACAAGTGAGGGCACTTCCAGCATTTCGATCATAGAATTAACCGAAGACCAAAACCAGTTTAAAGAGGTGCGACGACCCATCAGATGGCAATCCAGCCACCCAAGAGCAGTAGCCGTCTTCAACCAAGACCAAACCAAAGTAATTGTAAATGAAAAGTACAGCATGAAGGTGTATGACATAGAGAATGCAGATTTTCCTGAGCCTGGAAAAAAAGAAGCCACTCAATATATACCTCCTGTAGTTAAGGAAATAAAAGGTACTGGTCTAGGCCTAAATGCATTGGCTTTGTCTCCCGATTATAGAACTGTAGTTTCCGCTGATGATGACAGAAGAATTAAACTCTGGGATTACAATTCAGGTAGGAAAATACGTGACTTGGAAGGCTTTGTTCAGCCAGCACTTGCGGTAGATGTACTACCCGATGGCAAGCATATCATGGTCGGATCACTGGACCGCAACCTTACGGTTTGGGATATCAGTACTGGTCAGTTGGTCAGGACTTTTGATCGATCCTCTGATGTCTGTAGTATAGACATCTCAGAAGATGGTAAATCCTTCCTGACTGCAGCGGTTAACACCGAGTTTTTCAAAATGTGGAGTTATACGACTGGCCGTCAGCTTAGGTCTTTTTTAGAAACCAAAAAACAAACCGTTTGGGTGAAATACAATCCTGATGACGACGATCAAATATTTGCCGCTACAGCAGATGGTGAAGCGAAAATTTGGTCAATCAGCGAAACAAAAGCCAAAAAGAAAATCAAAGGAGATTACCGCTTGTTCGAAGACAAGTATAAAAACAACGATTTCAAAGTAAGTTGGGAGGACTATAAGCTCATTATCAAAAAATCAAACGCTGAGTACATCACAGATATTCAAAGTGGAAGGTTGACTGATGCGGTTTTCAGCAAAGACGACAAATACTTGATCACTACTAACGAGAACGGCGAAATTGCCTTATATGACCTAGCCAGCAAAAAAAGAACGATCAGCATGGCTCTTATTGGCAATAATGACTTCATCACCTACACGCCAGATTTGTACTACACCTCTTCAAAAGGAGCTGCCAAAGCCATAGCCTTTAAAGCAGAAAATAAAGTACTTCCATTTGAACAACTAGAACTCAAATACAATAGACCAGATATAATAGCCAATCGCATCGGATACGCACCGAAAAAACTGATCGCCTCTTACAAAGCCGCTTATGATCGGAGATTAAAAAGACTGGGTTATACCGAAGCAGACTTAGGCAATACTTTTGATTTACCTGAAGTAACTGTTGATTTCACTTCCGTGCCGCTAGAAACTGATCAAAAAATGCTCAGTCTAAATATTTCAGCAACGGATAAAAATTATCCAATCAAACAACTTCAAGTGTACGCTAATGATGTTCCTGTTTTTGGATCGAAGGGCATTGCCGTGCAGGGCAAAATGAACCTCAATAAGGAGTTATCCTTTCCGCTAAGCAACGGAATAAATGAAATAAAAATAACTGCAACTAATGCCAAGGGGCAAGAATCCATTCCTGAAAAATTCGAAATTCAATATACCGCCGAATGGGACAAACCAGACTTGTATGTGATTGGCATAGGTGTATCCAACTATCAACAGTCGGACTACAATCTGGCCTTTGCCGCCAAAGATGCGCAAGACATGATTCAAACCTTGTCAGGGTCTAGTGCCTACGAGAAAGTATTCGCTAAACAACTCACCAATGCTGATGCCACCGATGCGAATATCATGACCATCCGATCATTCATCTCACAGGCTAAAGTTGATGACGTAGTGGCCATATTCATAGCCGGTCACGGGGTATTGGACAAAGACTACAACTATTACTTCGCCACCAACAATATGGATTTCTCCAACCCAGCCAATGGCGGTTTGTCCTACGCACAAATCGAATCCCTCATTGATGGTATAGATTGTCGAAATAAAATACTCTTAATGGATACCTGTCATTCTGGTGAGTTAGATGATGAGGATGTCCAAACGGTGACTGCATCTGCCAAAAAAAGTGGTGCGGTATCCTTCCGCTCAACGGGCAACATTGTAAAACTGAAAGAGAATAGTTTTGGCCTGCAAAATACGCTTGAGCTGTCCAAATCACTTTTTAGTGATATGCGAAAAGGCACCGGAGCAACGGTTATTTCAGCGGCTGGGGGCACCGAATTCGCGGCAGAAGGCATGAATTCAGAGAATGGTTTATTTACTGCCAGCTTTATAGAAGGCATCACCACTCGTCGTGCGGATACAGACCGTAACAGAAGCTATTCGATCTCAGAAATGCGAGCTTGGGTTGGTGAGCAAGTCATCAGAAAAAGCAAAGGAAACCAAGTACCTACATCACGAGAAGAAAACGTAAAAAATGATTTTAGAATTTATTAAGCAAAACGTCATGAGAGTATTAATCATCATATTGTTTCTTGCCTTTCAGTCTGCACAAGCTCAAAACTATACCGTCATACACGTAATCGGTAAAATCTATGACAGCAAGAGTGGGAACTACCTAAAATCGGGATCCAAATTGAGTGAAGATTCGAAACTCCGATTCGATACACCCAATGCTCGTGCTGCCGCGCTCAGCTCCTCTAGAGGACGATATGTGATTCAAAAACAAAGTAATCAAGGAAGCAGCAGCGATTTAGCTTACACACTATCTGCTGTCCTGTCGCCAGCCAGGGGAAAAATGAGTACGCGAGCTGGTGGTATCAATAATCAAATGGATTTTGTGAAGAAATTCGCAGAAGGTCCGATCGCAATTGTTGGCGGTCAATATGCCACAGCTGTTTCCGCTACCTCCTATCCATCGGATGATACCAGATTTTTCTATGCTAGCTACCTATTCAATGGAGAAGCCATTAACAAAAAATTGGATGTGATAGATGGAAGCCTGGTGTTTGATACTAACACCTTTTACGCAGTAGATGGCATTGCTATCGAAGCAAAACAAACCACTGACACCAAACTATTCTATTACGATAGTGAAAAGGAGGAGTCCACCGAGATTACTTCTCTAAACTTCGCAGTGGTGAGCAACGCTGAGTTTGAATCCATAAAAAATTCTCTGGCTGATCTAAGCGATGAAGAGCAATTAAAAAGTCTACAGGAAATTATCAGCTCCTTATATGGATCATGCGAACTGGCAAATATTGAAGCCGCCTTACAAGCTATGAATTGATGAACAAGAAACAATTCTTTCTCTGGTTAGGGATCATGGCCAATGCTTTGGCCATGATCCTACTTACCTTCTATTTCATGAGTTTGCCTTGGTTGGCAGGCGATGAAAAGCTCCTCATATGGAGCACATCGGCCATTAAATTCGCCAATAGAGAGGTGCCAGCATCAGAAGATTTTGCATTAATTAATACCTCTTATGATTTGCAACTCATCGATCGATTAGATGAATTTGGATTTCCGGTTGGCCAAAGAGTGATTACAGATCGTGAAAAATTGACCATCATCCTTGATGCCATAGCAAAAGGAGAAAACACTCCCAAGTATATTATTTGTGACATTCATTTTCTGGACTCTACGATATTTGATGTGGGGCTAGATACTACACTGCAAAAATTCGACAATCTTATTATCTCCTATCATCTCAATGATTATGGAGAGATCGAAACTCCAATTTTCAATAAGGTAAATAGAGGACTGTCAGACTACGTGATTGGAAGTGTGTTTGATGGTGTGTATAAATATCAGCTATTGCATCATGATAGCTTAAAACTGACCCCTTTAAAAATATTCGAAGACTTAAACGGCACCAAATCGGAATCTATTGGCCCTTTTGTCAAAATAGGAAATCACTGGACGCCCAATAATTTCATTATGAATTACCGGTTGCTTCAGAAGGATATTGAAAATATTGAAGCAGGTTTCAATCCAGTAAACCTAGGAGAATTACTCTATCTTGAAGAGCTGGATATTCAAGAGTTTGTTGCAGGAAAAATCGTAGTTATTGGTGACTTCTTCGAAAATGACATGCACGAAACGCTTTTCGAAATCACTGCTGGTCCACTCATACTTCTAAATGCCTTTCTCAATATTCAAGCAGGTGATACCTATGTCAATTTTTGGTTCTTCCTTCTGCTTTTTGTCAGTTACTGTTACTTCAGCTACATGGTATTTGTAGAAGGTGATTACATGGAAAGCAGAATAACCAAATATTTTGGAGCAGTAAAACTGGCCAACTATTTAGCAGGGTTTATGAGCTATCTCATATTCCTGACTCTACTTTCTTGTATTACCTTTTTCTTATTCAACATTCATTTGAATGTCTTCTTTCTTGCCATTACCTTTTATCTGATGGATAAACTAGTCGGATTGATATACGCTAAAATGAAGAACTAATTACTTCGCGCCATAATTGACTCTGCCTGATCAAAAAGCTCTATGGCTTGCATATAGATCTCATTGGTCTGATTGAATATCGGATAGAAACCATCATTATTCCAAACTCCTCTTGCAATCTGTGCTTTCAAATACAGTTTGATCAAGTCTTTTGAGTGCTTGAATTGGGCATCATTATATTTCAGTCCACTTTCTTCGGCAACTGCAACGAGTTCCTTTAGCATTTTTTCGCTGACTTCGAAGTCCGCAAAATATTTATCAAAGCCATCGCTCTCCAATTTGGCTCTATTACCGTCTGAATAAGTCAAAGAGTACTCTCTAATGGCGTTAGTGGTAAACAGTTTATTCAAATAAGAAGAATTTCCTGCTGTATCCATCGGAATAAAATAATCGGGCATGATACCACCACCACCATAAACCGTTCGACCTTTGGCGGTTTGATATTTTAGGGTATCGTTTTGGTGAATGCTATCTGCATTATACAATTCGCCTGAAGTATATCTGTTGTAGACATCGCTATAGTAATCGTCTTTTCCCCCTTCATAAGAACGCTGTATAGATCTGCCACTTGGGGTATAATATCTTGAAATCGTCAAACGCAATTCAGATCCGTCGGACAGATCAATAGGCATTTGTACCAATCCTTTGCCGAATGAGCGTCTTCCAACTACCAATCCTCTATCATTGTCCTGAATAGCACCGGAAACAATCTCAGAGGCGGATGCACTACCCTCATCAATTAAAACAATTAAAGGGCGATCTTCGAATAGCCCTGCACTTCCCGCACGGTGTTCCTGGTTATATCTAAATTCTTTGCCTTTTGTGAATACAATCATAGGATCACCTGGCAAAAATTCATCCGCCATTTGAATCGCCATACTCATATATCCACCAGGGTTCCCTGTCAGGTCCAATATCAATTTTTGAAGGCCTTGTTCATCCAATTTGTCCAAAGCAGATTTGAACTCATCGTACGTAGTAGCGGTAAATCTGTTGACTTTAATATAACCGATTTCATCGTCTACCATGTATGATGCATCCACAGAGAACTGTGGGATTTTATCTCGAATGATATCGAAGTCTAACAAGTCATCATTATTCTTTCTGAGAATAGAAACAGTCACCTGTGTACCCTTTGGGCCTCTTAGCCTATCTAAAACACCACGAGTTTTAATACCTATTCCGGCAACGTTTTCATCGTCTACTTTGATAATCTTATCGCCGGTCAATAGCCCAACGCGCTCAGAAGGGCCTCCGCTTAATGGCGCCACCACATATATGGTGTCTCTGAAAATATTGTATTCGATGCCAATCCCGTCAAAATTTCCTTCCAACTGGGAACGGCTATACTCTTGCTCTTCTTTTGGGATATAAGCAGTATGAGGGTCCAATTCCTCTAGCATATCGGTGATAGCCTTTTCAACTAAGTCTTCTGTTTTCACCTCGTCCACATAGTTGTTATCTACATAGTTGAGAATTTCGCGAAACTTATGAAGTGACTTGGCCAGATCAGAACCACCTTTAGTAGAGCTTGTCATATTCGCTCCAATAAAAATTCCAGCCGCTATAGCGATGGATAAGAAAAGAGGTAGCCTGATTTGGGCTTTAGTATTTTGAATTTTCATAGACCTAGAAATAAAGTAGTATTCCTTTTACGAGTAAAGTATCTATAAGATACCAAAAAAGGGGTCTTAATTCAATTGACAGAGGGAAACAAAAAAGACTGGCCTACCAAGTATCCCAGTCTTTTTCATGATTGCTTACTTTTTCATTTGGTAGCACAAATGGGCAAATCGCCGCACCAACAAACAAAACCGCAATAATAATTATCATTGTCATATCGAACCAGATTTTAATTTGAAGGCCAAAGATAATCCGTTCTTATCACACCGCAAATCAGATCAATATTAATGTCGAAAATTATACGTGTCCTTGCGCCAGCATAGCCTCAGCCACTTTCACATAGCCAGCAATATTGGCGCCTTTCACATAATCGACATAGTTGTCGTCTACACGTCCATATTTTTCACAATTCTCATGAATAGAGATCATGATATTCTTAAGCTTTTGATCTACTTCTTCACTAGTCCAGCTCAATCGCATACCATTCTGAGACATTTCTAAACCTGATGTGGCTACTCCTCCAGCATTTGATGCTTTGCCAGGACTAAATAAAATTCTGTTTTTGCGTATTAATTCTAAAGCGCCTTCCGTGGTAGGCATATTAGCTCCCTCAAACACACCGATGCATCCATTGTCGATCAACGTTTGCATGTCGTAATCCGGCAATTCATTCTGCGTAGCGCAAGGAAATGCTAAATCCACCTTCGCATTCCATGGTGTTACATCTTTATTGAATTTCGCACTTTTGTATTTTTTTGCATATTCGCTGATACGTCCTCTTTGCTCATTCTTCAATTCCTTGATATAAGCTAGTTTTTCTTCATCGATTCCCTCTGGGTCGTATATATAGCCTTGGGAATCAGACACAGTTACCGGCTTGGCACCTAAATGCAATAACTTTTCAATTGTGTATTGCGCCACGTTTCCACTTCCTGATACTGCACATACTTTCCCATGCATCGAATGTCCGTGCGCCTTTAGTACTTCATCAGCGAAATAAACAGTACCATATCCAGTCGCTTCAGTGCGTATCAAACTTCCCCCGTATGGCAAGCCTTTGCCTGTCAATACACCTGAAAACTCGTTACGCAGTCTCTTATATTGGCCAAACATGTAACCAACTTCTCTACCACCTACTCCAATGTCTCCCGCTGGCACGTCCGTAAACCCACCAATATGCTTAGAAAGCTCAGTCATAAAACTTTGGCAAAAACGCATGACTTCAGCATCCGACTTTCCCTTCGGGTCAAAATCACTCCCTCCTTTTCCTCCACCTAATGGTAGCGTAGTCAAACTGTTTTTGAAAACTTGTTCAAAAGCCAAAAACTTAAGAATGCTCAGATTGACCGTAGGATGAAATCGCAAGCCCCCTTTATATGGACCAATGGCTGAGTTCATTTGTACGCGAAACCCACGATTGATTTGGTTATTACCATTGTCATCTACCCATGGCACACGAAATATCACAGCGCGTTCAGGCTCACAAATTCTTTCCAATATATTGGCTTGCTTATATTTTGGGTGGTCTTCATTGAAAGGAATAATCACTTCCGCCACTTCACGAACAGCTTGAATAAATTCTGTTTCATTGGGGTTTCTGGCTTCAATGCTCTTCATAAAAGTATCGACAGCCTGAGTCATGTTCTTGGACATGGAATTATATTTTGGGTTATAAATCTGAGTCAATATTAGCTAATTCCCACACATTATCTTGTCTTCAACTTTGATATTTTATCCTGGTATTAAATAATCTCAATTGCCCACTTCGAATATTAATCATTAATTAAAACAATGATAATTGAACCCATTAGTCATTGGTTCAAGGAATTCGTTCTTTTGATTAAGCACCAAAACACAGAAAAATATGAACACCTATCCCACAACACCAGACTTGCTCGATACGCTTCGAACATTAAAAAAAGAAGACCAAAAGGATCTACTGGATTACATTAAAGCCAGATATTTGACTTCATCTAAGGTTACTGAGCATTATCGAAAAAATGCCTTATCTCAAATAAAAAAGGCTTTGAATTACTAGTTTTCTCCTAACAGGGAAGCTTCAAAACTTACAGAAATACGTATCTCACCTAAATTTACTTTTAGGTAAATGGCGTATTTATTTCATTAATTATTGGTTCTACTTTTGAGGTAGCTATTAAGAATTCAATCAGTTCACTAAATACAACAGAAAATGGATCAGCTAGCAACAGTCTTGGAAATCATGCAAAACGTGAGAACACTTGACACAGATCAAAAAAACAATGTGATGCAATATGTGAAACACATGTCATCATTGAATAATCAAAGTGAAGAGAACTATAGAAAGAAGGCCATCAGCGAAATTCGTTCAGCCTTGAAGCAGCAAGCTTCCTTTTAATCTTCTGATAGTACGATTGCAACTAAAGAGAGGTCGGTTTGTTATATAATTTGAACTTATGTTCAATCAGGTTCCTTTTTATTCAAATTGAACCCCACCCTTAAATTCCACGGGGAATCATAGGCCGGATTGTTCTTATACATGAAATTATATAGGAGTGCCACTTGCCCCTCCAAGCGTTCACTGATATGAATACGTTTCTCAATACCGGCCAACAAACTGTAGTGCCACTTTTTGGTCGCGTCTTGTCCATTGATGGCAGGAGTCGAAAGGAATAGCGCCTCATATTCTACATGGGCAAAAAATGATTTGAAGATTCTATGTTCGGTAAATACCCGATAACCATAGACGGCCTGGTTATGCAATACGCCACCGGCATCTTTTATTTGGCCGTTTACCCGATAATTTCCACCAATACCGAGACTGAAATTCTTATTAATTAGATAGGCTAATTCTGGATTGAGGTCTAGAGCTACCTGCTCATCAATATAAATCTGAAACGTACCTCCAAAAACCAAACGATCCCAAAACGTGGTGCCTTCCAGAGAGTTTCGTTTAGTCGCGGTAGAGAGATCATTGGAATTGGGAACATCGCTGTATTTCTTTTTCAATTCCTGCAGGCTCATCATCTCTTCCTTAAGCGCCTCTTCATGTCCTTCAAAATGTTTCAGCCCTTGGGTTTCTAACAGATCATCCGGAATGCCATCCTCCAAACCATGCGTATTAACATCTTCTTGCAAACCTTTGTACAAAGCATTGCCCTCATTGGCAAAGGCTTGTATCTCCTGCGCCTCTGGACTAGTCATGGGCATCCCAGGCATCAATTGTCTGGCTTGTAATTCCTTTTTTGCTCCTTCCTCTAAATCCTGATTGTATTTCTCGGCCAGCTCGGCCTTTTTCTTCTCCATCAAATAAGCCCTTTTTTCCGGATCATCTTCGGCTGATTTTAAGCTGTCCTTGTAGGATTTGTACTCTGATTGATAGGATTTGAGCTGATCGTTGTACGCTTGATATTTTTGAAAATAATAATTGCCTCCCAGACGATTTTCAGCTTGTCTTAGCGTTTGTTGTTTTCTCCTGGCCTCCAGCTCATCCCAAGAGGCTATCTCCTCTACACTATATAGCGTATCGGTATAGAGATAAAACTCTTTCTGTACCTTATAGAGTCGGCGGATAGAATCTCTTTCGTCCTTATTTTGAGAATTTAACTCTGAAGTAGTCTTGACACTATCGGTCAAAACCTTGTACTTCTTTCGCTGTTCCTTTAGATAAGCCTTCTGCTCCTTTCTAATTTGGCGATAAGTGTCTTTATTCTTTTTTACCTCCTTTGCAACCTTTCCGCCAGAGCCTTCAAAGAGTTTGAAGTCTACAGTTTGCCCTTCAGCCACCAAGCTGAATAACAACAAAAAGAAAAAAGAAAAAAAATATTTCAAGACTGGTTCAGTACAGATGTGACATTTCTGATTGTTCAGATTACAAATTTACAATAGCAATGGACTAACAACAGTCTAAACTTTGGTAAACCTTTACAGTGAACTTTGCCACAGCTACCCCACTAGGTGTAGATTGCATCTACACCTCAATATTATATCTGCCCAAAACATATAAAGGTGTAGTTGCGCCGAAGGCATCCCCCAGATAAACTACACCTAGTACTTTCTCACTATCTCATTCTACGCTCAGTCAGGATTGGTCACCTTCATGCCTTAGAAAAGCCAAAATCTCATTGCTCCCGACGAATTGATTTGACTTTTGATCACTGACATATATTTCTTCTTTAATATTCTCCAATGGATAGTCAGATGCAATTTCAGTTACAACCATGTCAAGAATCTCACTCTCATCACCATCAAGATTTCTTTCAACAACAAATTTTATTGATATTTCCTGTTCTCGCTTACCAACAATTACTGCTCTCAATGGGGAAATAACTCCACCCAATAAAGCTCTTTGCATTGATAAAAGTAAATCTCTATTATCCATAATTAAAAAGGTCTTGTTGGAACAACATGTATTCCATTATTACCAATATGTACCCAGCCAAAGTTTGTCATAACACCTGTAGTAGTACCAGGTTGTACATAGACACCGATTGGCCTTCCAAAATCAACAAGTACTTTATTTCCTGAGGATCTTAGAACTTCAAATTGACCAGTATTTAATTTATTAAGAAGTCCTTTAGGGCTAACTGTTAATATGCTCTTTCCGCTTATAAAATTGTTATGACCAACTATATGTTTACCTTGAGCCCCCATATTCATTTTGAGCGACTGAACAGTAATGTTTTTCCCTGCTAAATCACTTTCAATTCCAGTTCTCAGTCCTTGCTGTAACCCAGAATGCGCACTAGACGTGTTAGTGGTAACTCTTGGTAATTCTGCAGGAGCTTTAGATCTACTTGCTCCTATGCCTGGTGCACTTTTAGCTGCCAATCTTTCGACGCCAGTTACAGGATCTACACGCTGTCCATTCCATGGATTGAATCCTGAACGAGCTGCGTGAACATATCCTTTGATTCCACCACCAACAAAACCAAGTCCAGCTCCTAATGCGGCTCCTTTAGCCCCCATCTCCAAAGACTCGTTCAAGCTATGACCTGTTAACAATCCGCTTGACGTTCCTCCTGCAAAACCTGCCAAACTGCCTTGAATAGCATACTGCAAACCCTGGCCTAAGACCGGACTAGCAATATTCTGTGTTAACCCTTGGGCCAATGGCCCCGCCAATGCAAAAGCACCTCCAGCTATACCTCCAGATATACCTCCAATGACTGCTCCTTCTAGTCCACCACCACTAGCCAGTCCATTACCAGCGCCCATTAATGCCCCTCCTAAAACAGGCCCACCAACTGCATATCCTACACCACCAACTGCCCCTGACAAAGCGTATGAACCAAAATCACTCCAACTATTAATATTACCCTGAGCGGCTTGAATACCTACATTGACAACCGCACCAATAATAGCAACTACACATATCGGGCACTCTCCATCAGGGTCAGTGTAATACACTGGATTTGACATCATCCCAGCATAAGTACCCATGTAGGGCATCACATCTGCTTTAGGGTCTACGCTGGTGAACTGGCCTATGGCCGGATCATACTGCCTTGCATGAAAATCATACAGATTAAGTGCCAGTTGTGTCTGCCACTCTTTACCCTGGTAGAGGAACCTATTCTCCGTGTTGCCCACATCCTCGTATTTGTTACCAGCAATCGGCAAACCAAAAGGATAGTAATCGTCTGCCTGGAAAACGTTAGCCACTGAGGTATGCGTGATCTCGAAATCATCGAAGAACACATCCACATCACGATCTGTTTCATTGCTTACCCATATAAGTATAAAGCCATCGTCTGGTGCCGTGATATTTCGTTCCAATTGCGCATAGGTATTTCGTGAAGCTGTCCCTATTTTGATCAATCCTGATTGTGGGTTTTCATAATTCTTGTCGAAGAAGGTATAATTCAAATAAGCCATAGGCACATCATCTGCTCCCGGAGCCAGTAGCGATGCACCAGAAAAAGCATCTGCCAGTGCATTATACAACTCTCCACTATTCACCCCAAAAGCTGTGGTAATCGCATCGGCCACCAGCATGGTAGCACCCGATGGGCTAGTCCCTACAATATCGGTGTACTTCGCCCAAACTGTAGCATCCACTTGATCCCCCTTGTATACCTTCATGGCCTTGGCTGGTCCTATGATTCGATTATGTTTCGGATTGAGCCAGGCGCTCTCATCTCCACTGCTAGCGTCTGATTCCGAGAGATGTCGAGAGGCATCTACATTGAGGAACTGAGCTTCTTCTGTAGTCGCACTTTCCGACTCCATGGTGGCCTGATAGGTTCTGTTGGTGGGTGCTACCATGGCACGGGTATTGCCGAGATGATCGGTGAGATAGTACTGATAGTCATAGTTGTAGTCTACACCTACTTGCTCTACCAGTATCCTACCCTGCGGCATGGAGATCGTGATCAATTCGTCGTCTTCATAAATCAACCCGCTGCTGTAGTCTGTCACATAGGTATCTCCTCCTGTGCTGACTGACATGCTCAATCGAGTACCTGCGGCATCGTAAGTGTAGTCGATATGATCGCCATTGGTGAAGGTGATGGTCTCAGGCTTATTGAGTAGATTATAGCTGATGCTGGTGATCAGTTTATTGGCATCGCTGATCACATTGCCGTTGGCATCGTAGGTGTATTCTATATCCAATTCAGCACCATCTTTGAATCCCTCTTCATGATCTATGATATCGTCCAGGCTAACCAGCTTGTTACCATCATAGTCATAGTCCAGATCATCAATTAGTGTATTGCTTTGCTTTCTTTTTAAGGCTTGAATATTGCCATTCAAATCATATTTGATATTACTCACATTGTTGTGATTGGTATTTACATTCCAGCTAGCTCCTTTCTTTTCGCGATAGGTAGCACCTGTCAAGCGGTTGACCTGATCATAGCTATAACCATAAGAGCGCTCATCAGATTCTGCCATAGCGGCGTGTCCCCAAGTGGTACCTGCCAGATTACCATTAGTTTGTGTATCGAACGAAAGACCCGTAGGTGAACTGTCATAATACAGCTCCATACCAAATCGATCCGGATGGTCATCAGTATCGCCTGAGAGTGTGGTTCTTTCCGAATTGTTGATGTGTGTCAAC
This sequence comes from Reichenbachiella sp., assembly GCF_033344935.1. Taxonomy (NCBI): domain Bacteria; kingdom Pseudomonadati; phylum Bacteroidota; class Cytophagia; order Cytophagales; family Reichenbachiellaceae; genus Reichenbachiella; species Reichenbachiella sp. The sequence continues at coordinate 4,371,141 of NZ_JAWPMM010000001.1, forward strand.
TGGCCTCTGATATTGTATCGATAATCCACAGATTGTACAAAGGTGTTATCGCTCTGCTTGTGCAGGTTTTTCTCTATCAATTCTCCCAATTCATTGTATTGATAAGTGGCAATGAGAATTTCTGGTTCGCCATCTATACTATGATATTGTTCTTTGAGTCTACCCTCATCATCATAGACAAACCGTTCGTCTATGGTAACAGTCTTTGATTCCGAAACCTCATGTTCGAATCGTGTTTTCACTACTTCCCCCAACCAGTTGTACTGGGTAAATACTTTATCCAAACCTCCTCTGTGATGGTCTGAGATTCCTTGAATCAGTTGAAGGTCGTCATCATAGTACTTAACAGATTTCAACCAATCGTCTGAACCTAATATTCTCACTTTTCCTCCGGTTTCTAAACCTCTTGGATATAATCGATAAGGCTCATTGTTGATGCCGTTATTGGGCACATGGGCTAAACTTGTCCACTCCGAATCCATAAATTCATAGTCGTCGTAGTAGCTGACTACCAGGTAATCTTTTTCTGCTACATTGGTTGGCCACAAGTTATTGGTGTATCCATGTCGCGCCGAACCTCTGGATTCGTATTTATGTGCATCGCCAACAGCAAAGATTTGCTGTTGCATATATGCTCTGGTTTTATCAAAAGTGAATAAGCCTGTCAACACCGGACGACCCAACTGGTCATATTTGGTAAAGGTCCACTGCCCCTCCTTGCGCTGCTCCCCATCCTGACTCAATCGTAGTCTGCCGGCTTTGTCATATACATAGTAAACGGGTTCCACGCCCGGTACTTTTTTACTTACCAATCGCCCATATTCGTCATACTTGTTGACAAATACCAATTTTGAAAGATCCGTATCTTCATCCCGATCAGTCACACGGGTTCCCTCCGGTACCTGGGTCATAGAAAACCCTTTTTTCAGTTTTAGTGAAGGAGAAAGTGTGACTCTAGCCCCTGGAGTGAAAAAATAATCTACATCTGTAGGGTTGCTGGCTGGAAAGGTTTGGGAGGTATCAAAGATACGGCCTCCGGTTATTTGATCTATCCCGCTTTCTCTGGTAATCTCAGAAGCCTTGGGCGGAATCACAAAGGCTAGTTGACCTCTGAAATCATATACATAGTACGTATCAAATTGTTCGTTACCATTAAAATACCTGGTTAGTATTTTTTGCCCCATATAATTTGAAAATGTGATGGTTCTATAATTATTGCCAGAGGTATGTTCGGGATTGTCAACAATCTGTTTGGACAGACTATTGGCCGAATAATAGATAGTTGAACTTAGGTGCAAATCTCCACTGCCGTTTACCTCCCACATAAATACGGCATCGGCGCTGGTATTAAAGGTATTCGTATATTCCGCCTTGTAGCCTTCTGTAAGCTGGTAACCTTCTCCCAAACCACCACTTTCCTGAATTCTCTGTGCCGGTGATTTTTCTACTTTCACTTCGCTCCAGGGCTTGGCATCACGGTCAGCCTGACTGACACTACTATAAAATGACTTTTGGCGACTGGCCGCACTTTTATCATAGGCTCCTGTATTAGTAGTACTCACATGCGACAGGTAGCTTTTAGTGGCTTGTCCGTAGGCGTTATATTCCTGATGTTGTACCACATCATAGCCCATGGGAGAACTACTTTTTTGTACCGTTTGAATGTTTCTTCCTAAACGATCTATATAAACAGTAGATACATCCGGATTACTAGCATTTACCTGTGCTAAGTTTTTAACTCCCTCTTTATTTATCACCCTAGTTCTAACGTAGTTGGGACTGTTTGGCATTTTGTTCACCACGTTGATGGATAGGTTAACTGCAGCTGACGTAGCCGTTTGGTCTGTGAAATCTGGCACAATACGCACCTGATACGACCCCGATTCCTGAGCAACAAAAGTTTCATCAGTAGCCCCATAGATATCCTGACCATTTAAAATCCATTGATAACTTTTATATGAGCTGGTGGACAGTACTTTTCTTCCATTTGCTCCATTTGATACTGTTATTTCTGGGGATTTGAATATCTGAATTGACACATGGTCGGTTTTTACTGCCGGACAGATGTCATTTTTCACTTCTGCTAAATAGTTCGTTCCCGTAGTGACATCAATGGGAAGTGTCGTTCCTGTTCCAACCTCGTCGGTCCCATATTTGAGCCAAGTGATTTGATCTCCTCTATGCCCTACAACTTTTAGTGTTGTTTGCACCCGATCGAACCCGTCTTTGGCTCCTTGAATATGTCCAGCTATACTTGGCTCCACCACATCAATATAAACTCCCTGAGACGTAGGCCCCCATCCGGCAGAGTTTCTAGGTTTTAAATAATAGTACCCGTCGTTTAGAGCATTATATGTCGCCACTGAACCCAAAGCGGTCGTACTCGAATTAGGTGAATTCTGCCAGTACCAGGTCTCACCATCTGGTACAGTTCCTTGTCTCAACACCTTGCTAAAGGCACATGATTTTGTACCTGCCTTTGGTTTTGGTGGTGCATTTTTGGGAACAGGGTTGATTGTAACTGACTTAGAATCGTCTGCATCGATTAACCTTCCATCTGAATTTATAACTCCTCGTGCAGAAATAGTCCCAGTCCCGTCTCCTGTTGTCCACTTTACTTTTACTTCGTAGTTTTCAGAAACGCTTATGGTTGTTCCTCCTATCACGCTCCAACTCACAGATTCCAAAGTTCCATCTGCAACAATAAAAGCATAAGTGTAAGTTTGATTCTGGTTTGCGGTGGGCGCACCTGATATCTTTCCTAATCCTGGAGGCAAATCTTCGGCCGTTAATGTACTGACTACTAACAACATAAGTCCGACACAAATCAATCCAATTCTTTCGACCCCAGAAGTTCCTATAATTTTATCCAAAATATTCATGAATCTCATAGATTAGTAGTTGACATTAATTGTTGCGCTCACACTGCCGTCTAGTGACGTAATTGTAATGACACCTGAATATTCCTCATCGGGGTCTTTACTCAATGCTCTTATTTCCAGTGTTCCGTTATTTGATCCCGAATTGCTTCCCACAATTCTTATCCCTTGTTCTGGATCACTGGTAATTTCAGCTTCCCAACTCGTATTACTAAGTATTTCTACCGTAACTGCATCAACATCTACTGTAACGGAGCTTTGTCCAGGAGTAACATATTTGGCAGGGCCTCCTCCTTGCGAGATATTTATGCGATAAGAACGGCCTCCTCCATCTGAGATGGTCAATGAACCTGACCGAGAGCCTTGTCCTGGGTTATTTTTGATAGTAACCTTGATTTTTGCCACACCATTACCACTGCTCCTATCTACATCTATCCATGAGCTTTTGGAAATAGACCAGCTTCCATTGCTCTCTACTAACACTTCCTTTGTTGTTCCTATGTACGTGGTTGAAATTGATGAAACAGACGCATGAAGGAATTTGGTAATTTCATATTCCTTGGTAGATATGATATCCAGGTTTTTATCCCTAATCAATTCTAATCGACCGGCCTCATCATATTTATAGTATACCGTATTGTTATTTGGATCTGTTTCCGTAAGAGTCCCAAAAATAGGATGGTTTGTGTATGAAGTCATATACGCGCCCTTGGGCAAAAGCCTCAAATTATCAATAGAGGCAGAACCCGAAACAGTAACATTTCCGCTACTATTCCTCATTATCAACCTTTCTTCTAGCGTCCAACCATCAGTTACCCTTGTACCTACAAGAGTGTTTTTAGATAATCCGTTCAAAACTACCGACCCATTCTTATACCAATAGCTAATTAGATATTCCTGGTTTCCTTGCAGTTTTTTTGTGATACTCTGATTATTTAAAACAAAAGCTCTACCGACTATTCCTGAAGTTAAATTATCGGCTGTTATTCTTGGGACTTGCCAGTTTCCTTTTTCAACGCCCTCAAAACTGGTATAGGCGCAGTCATCCGACTTTGCATTGCTTATTTTTGCAACAATATTTAGCTCATCGTACTCCCAGAACTGGGAAGAAGTAGTTTTTCCAATGTTATCTGTTATATCCAACAATTGATCTGTTTCAGCATCATAAGTATATGACACATCATGAACAAGTTGGTTTCCAGATGAGGATCCTATATAGGAACGTTCCCTACTAGGTAGTACACTGCCCGAATTTTGCGAATCATAATCTATTGTATTGAAAGTCATTATCTGATTCCCCTCCTTCTGCGTTCTGGATTTAACAAGGGATACGAGATTTGAATTTTTCAAATCAGAAAGGGATCCTGGTTGATCTACTAAATAAACAGTACTATTTTCTAACCAATTCGATGTACTTTCACCTAAGCGATAGGTTTTTATCGAGGTGGGTAGATGATAAGTGTCGTGATATAAATATTCGGTAACAGTAGTTATGGATTTACTTTGATTGTTGACATCATAAATCGTTGAACGACTATTTTGCAATTGCATATAGCCATCTCCTAACTCATAAAAATCTACATTATACCATAAATCACCTGACCCAAATCCAAATAAGGTAGCATTCATCCCCAATACCTTGGTCTTCGCAGCAACTGGCTGATAGGTGTATTTCTCAAGTGAAACCTTGTTATTCGCAAAATCAAAGGTTTCCTTCTGTCGGAGAACTCCAACTGTTGTGCCTTTAAAACTTTTATAGCCAAATGGACCAGGGTGTGTTGAATAATATGGATGATGAACCTCTCTATCAGGAAAACCTGTATCCCATTCACTTACCCGAAGGTTTTTGTTTTCATTAGTCTGAAGCAGATTTTCATCGGAAAAAGTATAAAAAGTATGTCTTTCTCGACTTCCATTCATTAATTGAACAGTTACGTATTTGTATGCTATATGACGTCCCATATGATCAAGAAGTGGATGGTATGAATGCTCTCGATACTCCTTAAAATCATTCCCATTGTCACTCATGTTCACTTCATACATCGGCTCCGCGTATAATTGTCCGCTTGTTTTATTGTTGCTATCCGTATAATCGTAGGAACGAACCACATAACTATTACCTGAGTAATCGGCCTTTGTCACTTTCGATATTCTAAGCCCTCCAGCATTAATCTCATTTCCAATATTGTTTACATAACTATTGAGCTCATAATCATAATCAGTATATCCTCCAGCTGTGTGGTAGATTCTTTTTAATGTGTTTGCCTTTTGATGTAAAGTTGGACTTCGCTTTGCCCCATATTTTGGAAATTTATGGGTGGCTGTATTATTATTATAGAAACCCCAGTGATCTTGTTGATCGCTATCATATTCAGGTAGTGTTGGTTCGTTTTCAAATTGACCAAAATAGGCGAATTGATAGAGAGCCAATTCCAAAGTACTTTTGGTCACTCCCGTCAGCATCAATCGCTTTGACAAACCTTCACCGAGATAGTTGTACTTGAAGTTGTAAAGAAGGGTAATTCCATTGCCTCTGTAATAAATGTAGTCCAACTTCCTAAGATTGGAAATATCTTCTCGACTGCTGTAGTTAAACTCTATCCTCATTCCAGAATAATAAATCTCATCTAACTGTAGTCTTTGGTATTCATTATGAATACTCTGTGATTTCACCACACCTGACTCATATGGTCTTTTCCAATTAAACTTGCTAAACTCATGATGAGCAGGCCATACTTCAGAATAGGTGAAGCTGATTAAGTCAGAGCTTGCATATTTTCTAATTCGTGACAAATGCCATTTTGAATAGTATGTTGATTGCTCCTCCCCTCCCTGATATAGGATCGTACGCTCTTTATCCTCAAATTCATATTTATTTCCATTTTCATCTTGAATGACAAAACCAAAATATCCATAAGCCTCATTATACGTCGGAGTGATTTTGAGATTATTTGGAGTCAATTTTATTACTTTCCTGTTTTCGTCAATTGTGAACTGACCACTATATCCTAGAAATTGAAAAAAGTAAATATCTGGGTGTGTGTCCCACTTGGCATCTTTATCACCTTCTACCACTTGACTTTTGAAGACTTGATCGGTTGTGTTAATTGCTACCTGGCTTCCTCTTTTCTCCTTTCCACTAAATCCATTTCGTGCTCCATCATCCACACCTCTTTTTTGCCTGGCAATGTAGCCACCTGCGTTCAAATTCCACCCAAGACCGACTGCACCTGCACGTTGGTTCACTCTTATCCCGGAGGTGTTGTAACTAATGGATATGGGAACCAGAAAACTTTCAATTGGTAAATTGATGTTCAATACTCCTGAACTTAAATTCTCTGTAGTCTGCAACTCGTTCGAACCAAACCCATCCGGAATAGTTGGTGAGGTATCCTGTGCCATAGATTTGATCATTAGACCTGTACATGCTATTAGCAAAAAGGATCGGGTCAAGAAGAGCAATAGCTTGCTTAAACCTAGTTTAATCATAGCTTGAGTGTTATGCTGATATACCAACTTTTTCAGTTATTTATTATCCTGCTCAAGCGCCTCTATTCTTTCCAATAGGCCTTTGTTAGCCTTCATCATTTGCTCATTCTCGACTTGCATTTGAATCATGTACAAGGTGAGTTCCTCAATCTTCTGGAGGAGAAGCCTGTTCATCTCACCTACTTGCACACCATTTTTTTCTACATCGGCAGCTGACGGGATTTCAGGTAAGTGCTTGTTTTCCTTAATAAAGGAAGCTGTTTCCTTAAGGCTTGGTAAATCATAGGATTCTTCAAATACGTAATCGGGCCAGTCTGCCTGCAAATCAATGGTAACTTCCTCTACAATCATATCTCCTGCAATGGCCATCTTAAACCCACGAGTATCATTAACTCCAATGCCTACATTGCCTCCTACATAGCCAATATCAGCACCTGTTTCATCCCACAAACTTGATTTCAAAGGAGAGCCATCAGACATCACATAGTTTGCTGCCATAATTGTGCCCACGACTTCCAGTGCTTCTGCTGGTTCATCTGTAGTGCCAATACCAATTTTACCTTGTACGGTTAGTTTGTTGCTTATTGTAGCATTGTCTGCAACATGAATAGTTGCAGACTCCAGTGTTTGTGCCATTACTTTTTCTGATGCTTTAATATTTCCGGCTACTTCCAGTTTTTCTGTTGGAGCCTCAACACCGACTCCCAACTGGCCTAATACAATTGAATTTTGAGCAACATTTGAATTGCCCTCCACATTAAAGTCACCATTGACTGACATCGATTCAGTATTCAGGTTCTTTGCTGTGAGACTTTCGCTGATTACGGCATTACCTGCTACTTCCAATTTCTCTACAGGAGCAGTAACACCAACTCCTAGATTGCCTCCCAGATTAACATTGTTGGTCACCGATAGATGATCAGAAACCTCTGCTTTAGCAACATGAACTTCTGTGCCAATGAGTTTCTCCGTCGCCTTAATGTTTCCGGCTACTTCCAGTTTTTCTGTTGGAGCCTCAACACCTACACCTAATTGTCCGCCTACAAATGAGTTTTGAGCCACTGATGAATTGCCAGCCACGTTAAAATCACCCGTTAGATCGATTTGCTCTGCCGATAAAGATTGCGAGGTAATATTGCCGCTTATTACTGCGTTGCCTTCGATCTCCATTTTTTCCGCTGGATTCTCAACGCCAATCCCAAGATTACCTCCGATGTTTGCATCGTTAACTACACTTAACCGATCTGAGAAGTCTGCACTTACAGCCTCTATACTAGTAGCAGTTACTTTCTCTGTAGCTTTGACATTACCTGCTACTTCTAATTTTTCACTTGGTGATTCCACACCAATACCCATGTTCCCATCAAGTATCAGTTGATTGGCAATATGGACCTGATCAGAAAAATCTCCTCCTTCAGCCTCAAGCTTTGTAGCTGAGATGGTATCTGACACTTTAGCGTTTCCTGCTACTTCTAGTTTCTCGACTGGCTCTGCTACACCAATTCCGACCAATCCATCGACCTTTAGATTTTGACCTACTACAACATTCCCCTGAAAACTACCATCGGTTGTGGAAAGGGTTTCTGACACTAAATCCTTACCCGTTATCGTTTCACTTACCTTTGCATTTCCAGCTACATCTAATCTTTCCGAAGGGTTCGTTATACCAAGCCCAACAAAACCCTTGCCATCCAACACTGTGATGTGCGTATTTCCATTGGTCTGTAGCTCCAAATTTCGATTGCCATAAGTGCCAATGGCTCCATCTACCTGTAAAGATCTGTTTAGTACAAACTTCGACATGTTGGTATGTAAGTGAACTGATTGACCATCTTGCGGCCCTAAATCTAACCAACCATGTTCTGTATTTACTCTTAAGGCACCTCCTGTACTGCTACCTCTGACAGATCCATTGATATGCAAACGTTCTTGTGGATTGGTAATATCCATGCCTATGTAACCATTGGTATTCAGTACCGTAATTCTGGTTGACTGATTGGTTTGCAACACCAGATTCTTACCTCCTGCAGAACTAATGTTCCCATCGACAAGAAGGTTCTTTTTGATCAAGTGATCATTTGGTCCGGATTTATCCTTCCCATTTTGAGCGTTGGAAGTGAAGGCTACGGCTAATAAAAGGGCAAAAAGAGCAAATCGATTCATAGTTATCTCATTGTTAAATTGATGTCAAATGGTCAAAACCACTTGTTAATAATTATGTTTTTGTGATCAATATTTTATTTCAATTAGGTCAATATTTCAACGCAAGAAGAGAGACCCTCTTCATGAGAAAACACGTTAAAAAACATAACGGAACTTGAAATTCGGATTTAGACTTTAAAAAACGCAAACCATTTTTTAATCCTAAAGCCTCTAAGGTGGGATAATTGATTCGTTTGAGATTGCATACAGCAATTCTACGAACCAGGTTAGGTTTAATCATGTGCAATACGGTATAGTTCAAAAGTTACTTTTTGTGTTAATAAATACTACACCATTCCTTTCTCTCCAATGGCGTTAAAGTAACTTTCCTCAAAAACTGCTGGCGCGATGATAGAAACAGAATTTTATTTGACCAAAATATCAAACCTAAATTGGCCAAACTTCTTAAGTTATTAATACCCATTCTTTGGTGAATGCAAATTAACTATTCAAATTGTTGTATTGTTTGCGTCAACACTGCACTCGCTTTTGGACTTTGTACCCATGTTGTACCGGTATATAGTAAACTGACAATAAAACCATATAAATCAGGTAATTACATCAACAGGTTTGAATCCTGACAAGACTTAAACTTATCCTATGTCTTTTTATTAGGTTTATAGAATTCTATAGGGATGTCTGTCTTTATAAGTTCTATTCCTTGAGGCCTAATTCTATGAAATAGATAATACATTCTAATGGACTTATAGATATAGAATACCTTATAAAATTCGTGAATAAAAAAGTTAAGAAGTTTGCAGCAAGCTTCCTTTTAATCTTCTGATAGTACAATAATTTCGTCTCTTTCCGTCAGTTCTATCATTTCTGACTTCTTAGGATTGACGACGACACCGTAAGCTTGATTAGGGTCTTTACTCTTAGCAAGTACTCTATAGCCTAAGGCTACTTCATTCTTGCGTGCCGCAGATTCAAGTATGGTATAGAAGTTGACTGGCTCACCTATCGCTACATACTCCGTAGCAGGTTTAATGTAAATTTCAGACCCATCTGCATCAAACAAGTCCTCGAATACACGCATCAAGAATTTGTTTTCTGAAACCTGAGTCATCAGCAAACTGAGTAATTTATCACTTACGATAAAGTCATCGGCACTGGTGATATCAGCCAACAATCGATTTTTCATATCGATCATTTCACTCACTAGATTCAAGTGCTTTTCTGTTCGCTCAGCAATACTTCTGATATGCAGAAGTGTAATTAGTGTCTGAGCATCCGCCTCTTGAACAGGGAAATGCTGTTCGTAACAAAGCAAAATAATATAGTCAAAGTTAGGTATTTCAAGTTTTTCAAGTGTCTCGCGATCTGTAGTCTCGGCACGCTTAAATTCAACCGTTAAGTTCTTCAAGGTTGGTTTCAACCGTTGAATGACTGTCACTGGATCCTCAAACTTGGAAACAACCTTTACGGTAGATCCAAATGGTGCGTAATGATCTAGCTCACGAATGATATTTTTAGCTCTGTCATTCCAACCGATAATTAGAATCTGCTCTTCATTAGTTTCTTCTTCGGGTCTTTCTAGCAATCTATCACTTTCAATAAGGTAATCGGTCAATCCAGATGGCACTAACGTATCATCATCCTCAGTGATACCAATTACCTGATCACCTTCATTGAAAACAGTATCCATTGGAGGGTTGATCGCAACCGTTCCATCAGCAAACTGCAATCCCATAATCGCTGAGTCTTCGTAGGCAAAGATGATTTCCCGGAAGGTTCTACCCACCAAAGATGGTTCCTCCATGAAATAAATTTCATCGCCATCGTAGTCCATTAATTCTATGTAAACCACACTCAAACCAGACTGTCTACTGGTCTGCACCATGATTCTAGAAATAAAATCATCAGACAAAATGAGCTCTACCTCATCCTGACCTACCATTTTAGCTACTTCATAGTTCTTACTATCTTGAATTTCCGCTGTAATATGATATGGCTCTTTTCTTCTCTTTGGGTTGGTTACAATCGCTACAATTGTTTTTATAATTTGCGAATCAGAATTTTCATTGTCTTTGTCCAAAACAATAATAGACTTCGACTGGAATGGATTGGCAATGTAGATATCATCAATATCAATCGGGCTACCCGTACGGCAGATCACTCTGGTATTTGCTGTGTCACCTACTTTCAGACGAATTTCATCTTCCATTTCCACCTTATCTCTTTCGGCAAGGATAACAATCACTCCCTCTTTCAGGTTTTCATTAGCTTCTACCAACTCAGAGATAATGGTAAATATTTTTGACGACCAGCCTAAGATCAAGGTATGATCCTTCTCAATTACAAATGACCTTCCCTTTCTCAGGTCTTCCAGCTTAGTCAAAATACCATTCGATACCAGACCGATCAATGTAGAAAGTACAACTACACCGACCAAAGTAACAGCTAGTAGGTAAACCCTTAGGGCCCAGCCACCAGTGGTATTTCCTAAGGTACCTGGATCCAACATGTGAATCATATTTTGCCAAAGAGACTCTGGGTAGCCAATACTCTGGCCTGCTTCTACTTCAAATCCAGTCATTACCAAAATAACTGCAAGAATGACTACAAGAATAAGAGTCAAGATCCCCAGTCCTCCGATCAGAGTCATGGTACCTTTTGACACATAATTATCAAATTGATATTTGAGCTTAGCAATTAGAGAAGAGCTATTATTCATTGATTCAGGTCGTAGCTAAATTAAATCTTATTCATTTGGAATAGCGGCCGAAAAATTGATCTCTGTAAGATAAAATTTTTCAGCTTATTTGGGCAAAAATAATCCAATAATGGAAAAACAACTGTTTTATACCGATTATATATCCACAGTTTAGGGGTGAAATTCTCACCTCCGCTTGAATTGGCGAAATTATTGATTGATTCAAATGTTTTTATCTTCGTACAAGAATCTTGAAAATGTCAAAATCCCAATTCTTCCCAAGAAAAATGAACCAATGGATTATTCACAGTCTAAGTTTGTTAATCCTTTGGACACTTAGTCAGAATGCCAATGCCCAAAGCTATTCGCTGAAGATTAGTCCTGTATCTTTTACAATCGAAGAACAAAGTTTAAATGGGTATACGACCACCTTCACTCAACCTTACAAAGAGGTGAAAAAAGAATGGTGGAGATATGTAAATGCCAGAACTATTATTTTCAACAAAAAAACTCACTTGGTGCTAACGGTTCCTGCGAAAGGAAAAGAGACGAATGAACCGCTTCAATTCATTTCTCAACTCACCGAACAAAAAGACAAAAAAAAATCAATCCTGAGAGTGGCATTGGTCAAAGATGGAATTCCTAAGGATCAGTTGACCGAACTGGACAAGCAAGTGAGGTATCTATTGAAAGATTTTAAAGTAGACTACTTTACCACGTTAGTCCAGGAAAAAATTGATATTCAGGAACTAACAGTCAAGAAAATCAGTCGAGAAATGGATGAGTACCTTCTAGACAATAGCAAACTCCAACTACGGATAGAAAAAAAGCCAGAAGAGAAAAATGAATTGGCACAAAAGCTGAAAACTAATACCGGTGAAATAGAAAAACTACAGGCCAGACTGACTTCCAGTCAAAAAAAACTTGCTCAATATAAAGAGGAACTGACCCTCATAAAATGAAAAAGGCAGCCGTCTGGCTGCCTTTATGCTCTTGATTAATCTTACTTACTAACCTTAAAAAGTGTAAGTATATTTTAGTTGAAATAATCGGCCTGGCTTATACAAAGAGAATAGCTCCTCTTCGTTTCCAAATTTATAAACCTGCTGTTTTTCTGAATTCAATATATTTTTAGCTGTAAAGCTCACTTGAGAATTTGCTTCTTCTCCGAAAGTCTTCGATACTTTTAGATTCAAACTTTGGAATGGTTTAGTGTAAACATCAGGTACATTAGAAGTACCAATGAACGTGATAGTCTCTCCTTGTACATTGTATGATAAGTTGGCATTCAGTCCCAACAATCTGTTATCATAGTTCAAATAACCATTGACAACATATGGAGATTGTCCACTCATATCACGATATTGATTTACCCCTTCATCTGTTCCTTTGTATTCCACTTCACTATCGTATTCTGTCTGCCCTTCTTCATTAACTGCTACAGTCTTACGATTCACTTTTGAAATCACATAAGAGAAGTTACCTCCTAAGGAAAGATTTTCAAGAGATGAACTTATCATGCCTAAATTCTTTCGAACTTCGATCTCAGATCCATATACTGTTGCCTCTCCAACGTTTCTTGGCTTCAATTGGCCAGGACTGTTTGGAAAGAAAACTAAGGCTATGTGATCGGTAAAATCTTTGTAGAAAAAAGAAACTGAGAACATTTCACTTGCCGTGAAGAAGTACTCCCATCTCAAATCATAATTTAAGATTTCGGCTTGTTTGATATCAAGGTTTCCTGAAAATCTGATTCTAGTAATAGGATCTTCAATAAAAGCTGAAGACTTCTCTTTGAATGATGGCCTAGCCAAAGTCTTATTAAATGATCCTCTTAAATTCATATCATCTCTAAGGGCATATACCAAACTCACAGATGGAAGAAAGTTAGTTTCGTTTAATGTCTTAGTGTTATCCTCTAATTGCTCGGTACCATCCTCGTTCAAACGAACACCTGAATAAAACATATTAGCGTTTTCAACTCTCACACCATAGATCGATTTCAACTTTGGGGTCATTTGCATTTCATTCATCAAATAAGCCGCGAATATGTTCTGACGACCTTCATAGTCATTATAGGCATTGCTATTATCTTGAATATACAAACCATCTGGATTACTTGATGAATATAAATTTTCTTCCACCAAAAGATCATTCGGATCAAGTGACTCTACATCAAAAGCAGATATCGGCTCATACGCATAGTTATTTACATCAAATTCTCTATTTCGGAAAGACATTAAACCTCCCGCTTTTAGCTTGTTGTTGTCATTTAAGCTATAGGTCAAGTCCGCTTTTAAGCTTTCACTTACTTCATCGAGGCTTCTCCAAAACCGGCTAATTCCTCCACCATTTCTAAAAGCTAAATCATCGTCGTCTTCATTGATTCTTGTATCTCTATAATCCGGATCACTCATTTTAGAAAACAACAAAGAATTAGACCAATCCACTCTCAGCTTACCAAAACTGTGCTTACCATAAGTGATATTGTTAGTCATGGAACGCTGCGTATATCCTAATATGTCGTTATGAATTTTAGTTGGATTATTTAGGGAAGTGAAATTCATTTCTCTTGTAAGTGCCGTGGAAACCCCATTTTGAGTATGCAACAACGTTGTCCCAATAGTGTGATTGTCTGTCTTCGCAGCTAAGGTTGCCAACCCACTCCACAAGATATTCTTCGCACTTAGATCACCAACTGCTGAAAAGTCACGTTCCAAAGCCACTTCACTCGTCGTTCTATCTTTTTCATATCTCTTTCTTTCAAATCCTTGATAGAAAGTATTGGTGCTTTTATAATTCAAAATAGCATTATAACCCCAGGTTACTTTTTCTCTTTGTATTTGATTTCTATGCAATACTGATACTCCAACATCCATGAAATTTCTTGAGCGATCCACACCCATCGTTGGATTGAATTTTCTAGTAGTCTCAGCTACAAAATCATTTGGTAAGGTCGGTATTTCGGTATCCTTAGCGATTGGCAATTCTCTATCACCATTGTCCCAACCTAAAAAATCAGTGCTTGACCCATCATAGCTCACATTATTAGATTTGAAATGCATATCTGGGTTATAACCCATAGAAAGAGAAACTGAAGTCGATTTTTCTTCAGGAAATGCTTTGGTTTGAATATCAACCAAACCACCAGCAAAGTCGCCATTTAGATTTGGACTGAACGTCTTATATACCATTACGTTTTCAAGTATGGCCGTTGGAAAGATATCAATCTGTACATCGTTTCTATCTGGATCCAAACCGGGCACGATCATACCGTTCATCGAGGTCTTAGTATATCTGTCACCCAAACCTCTTACATAGACATATTTTCCACCTTGCACGGTAACACCTGTCACACGATTCATGGCAGAAGACAAATTGCTGTCTCCTACTTTAGTGAATGCGGCAGAAGAAATACCATCTATGGTATTAGCCGACTTTCTTTGTACCGCCATCAAAGCCACTTCGTTGTCTCTGATTTGCTCCGCTGTTACCACAACAGCTTCTAATTGCTGCACATCTTCTGAAAGGGTAATATTGAGGTTAGTTACTTCTCCTTCCACGATCACCACACCTTCTATGGTTTGTGGTTGATAAGAAACAAACTGAACCATAATATTATGAGTACCTGGCGCTAATGCCAGTGAGAAGTTACCATCGAAATCGGCAACTGAACCTTGAGTGGTTCCTTGCTTAGTGACAGTAGCCCCAAATAGTCCTTCACCATTTGACCCATCAATAATCTGTCCTCTTAAAAATCCTTGTTGCGCCAATGATAAAGTTGCAGCGCCAATGATTAATCCTAATGTTAATAATACCTTGTTCATTTTCTGATATTCTAATTTTGATGCAAAACTAGAGCGTCCATATTCTTTGAGTATGTTTATAATTTTATGAAATGGTAAAAAAACAGAAGTGAATAGGAGGCCTAATTAACATTGAGGTAACATTAAAATCAGTCCCCAGAGGCCTCAGACCAGAAATCCCATCTATGAGCATTTAAGCCTTCTTAATCGTTTTTTAACGATCGTAACATTGGGTTAAACCCTTCTGCCTTGAATTCTATTATTATTTCAATAATCTATTGGACGAACTAACTTTTTGTCATGTCTAAGGTAGCGGTTGGCCTGGGCAGAGAAAACTTAACATCCTGCCAGCTACTTGCAAGATTTCTGCGCTGCGAAATGACAAATTATGTAGAAAATAATATTAACCAAACATAAATAATACCTGGTATGATCAAGCTCAGGCTGTCAGGCTTGGGTCTTCTTTTCCCTTGTTGGTGTTGTACAAAAAAAGTATCATTTCGGCTTCCTAGGTCCATGAAAAAAATTTATGTAGCCATCAGTTTGACAGTCACATAAAAGCAAACCAATAATTAAGCGGTTTGTACATCAAAAGACACCGATCAGAGAAGGGCACAGAAGCAACTCAGGTTTAGCACTACATCTAACTCATATATCATGCATAATTGAAAAACAAAAAGGCCCCGACATTCCTGCCAGAGCCTCTATATTCAGAAAATGATTCTTAAATTTCTTTTCCGCTTGCTCAATGTTTCTTACTCATCAAAGCTGTTAGTATACACTTCGAAAGAGTCAGCTGACACCTTAGTGAATACCAGAGATCCAGCTACAGCGTTAGAAGCTGCATCTTCAGACTCTTCAAGAGACTCTGCATCAAATGAAGCAGAAAGTTTCACTTTACCATCTGTGAATACTACGTTAGTCAAAGTACCCTTAGCTTTTGATTTGATGTCTGCATCTGTAGACTTGTCAGTACCAGCGATTGAGTATATAACTCCATCAGTAAGCTTGAAGCTTTTGTCCAATGCACCTTCTCTACCGTCGATTTCCAAACCTTCATCTGAAGCTCCAACATACACTGCAAAGTTTTTCACCTCGCCAGCATAAGACTGATCGATATCGATTCCGTCATCGCCTACGTTGTAAACAACCACGTTAGTTACATTTACGGTTCCTCCGAAGAACTCAACACCATCATCTTTGTTGGCGTAGATTTCGATGTTTTCGATAGTCGTACCAGTTCCAACACCACCTAAAGTCAAACCGTTGATTTCGCTACCTTCAGCGATTTCAGCTCCACCGTGACGGATAGAGACGAATTTGATTGACCCTGAATTATCCGCAGCATCATCTCCACCGTACTGACCTTCAGTAATAGCAGCATCCACACCTTCGATTTGAGGATCTTCAGTTTTTGCACTTACCGGTGCTTTACCCAAAATAACCAATCCACCCCATTTTCCATTGTCATCCTGATCTAGAGAAGTACCCGCTAAAGCACCTGGTACGATGTCGTCATCTGTAGATGTCATAATGATAGGCGCCTCAGCAGTACCTTCAGCCATCAATTTACCACCCCTTGCTACCATCAATACAGCTGCATTGGCTCCTGACAACTCAGAGTTACCTTTGATAATTGTCCCTGCAGTAATTGTTAAAGTAGCTCCAGACTTTACGATCACTCTTTTATCCAATACAAAAACAGTATCTGCATCGTCATCACCTACGCCGTTACCATCCCAAGTTGTATCTTCTGAAATGTCAAAGTCAATAGTTTTTTCAACTGGCGCTACAGCTTTCACTCTACCAGCCGTTTGATCTTTGTTGTCAATTAAAGTCCAATCAGCAAATTCAGTTTCGTCAGATGCTCCTGTAGCTGTATCGTCAGATGATGCTACTGCATCAACAGCAGTTTGTACAGCTTCTACAGCTGCTTCTTGCAATTCCTCTTCAGTTGGTTCAGGAATAACGTCATCGATTGGATCATCATCATCGCATGAAACCATCAAACCCATTGTTGTAAACACGAATATTAGTGCTAATAACTTTTTCATTTTTCTTTTTTTAAGTATTCTGATATTATATTTTTCAAATTTTGTACTGCAAAACTGTACAAGTGATATTATCAGGTGTGGAAGTAGTGGTTACCTTTCTGTTAAAAGAACTAAGTAATGTGTTATTACTATTTTATCAATGTTAAGAGAATGTGAAGTACATAAAACAAAAGGGCAGTTCCATCGCTGAAACTGCCCTTTTTAAAGTGATATTAGTATTTTCTTATTTAACCATATTGATATTGACTTTGTTCAATATGGTATTGATAATGTCGTGCGTAGTTATTCCATCTGCTTCCGCCTCGTAGTTGAGGATAATTCTATGATTAAGTACATCTGGTGCCACTTCTTTGATGTCTTCAGGCAAAACAAAGTCTCGACCCTCTAGAAAAGCAATTGCTTTAGCAGCCAAATTCAAATTGATTGAAGCTCTTGGTGAAGCGCCAAACTGTATGTAATGTGCCTCGTCTTTCATTCCAAATGACTCAGGGTCTCTGGTGGCAAAGATCAGCTCAATAATGTATCTCTCTAGTGATTCTGAAAGATTCACACTGTTGATCTCATTTCGAATGGCAAAAATATCATCCTTGGTCAGAATAGTATCCACCTTGCTATCAAATGTCATGTTAGACATTCTTCGCATAATTTCTAATTCTTCATCTTTGGAAGGATAACCAACATGTACTTTCATCATGAACCTATCCACTTGCGCTTCTGGCAGTGGGTAAGTACCTTCTTGATCAACGGGGTTTTGAGTAGCTAGTACCAAGAACGGTCGATCCAACTCATATGTAGTCTCTCCTATCGTTACTTGCTTCTCTTGCATGGATTCAAGGAGTGCAGATTGCACTTTAGCAGGAGATCTGTTGACCTCATCTGCCAAAATCAAATTAGCGAATATGGGTCCTTTTTTTACTTCAAAATTCGATGCCTTCTGATTATAAATCATGGTTCCCAGCAAATCCGCTGGTAGCAAATCAGGGGTAAACTGAATTCTTTTGAAGTCCAAATGGAGCACATTGGCCAAGGTGTTAACAGTCAAAGTTTTCGCCAAACCAGGCACCCCTTCCAAAAGAATGTGTCCCTGTGTAAACAAACCAACCATCAACCGGTTGATCATGTATTTCTGACCGACTACTACTTTATTTACTTCAGTGTAAATCTGGTTGATTTTTTCCTGATGAGCCTTTTTACTGTCTACGTTTGCAGTTGCTTCCATATTCAAAAGTTATTCTTTACTAACCGAACAAAACTAATCCACTTTGGGTAAGTTTTAAAACCCAAAACGGATATCAACCAGATGTTGCTGTTAAAAATTGTTAAGTCCTACTGGTGGGTAGGTTTTAGCAGGTCATTCACGGTTTTCACCGGATTAAAAGTGGAAATAGGCACTTCTACAAACAGTGTAATCCAATCTGCCATAGCACCATTCCAAAGACCCGGCAGCTCCATGGCTTTGAGGTCTTTTCCATTTTTAGACTTTTCGGTTATAAAACCAGTCTTATCATCTCTATACTTAAGTAAATCAAATTTTTCCCCATTACAGCTTTTCACACCACAGACTAAATCTACTGGATTAAAGTGCGATGACTTTTTCAAAATATCGGCTTGCGTTGAATCTGACATATCTATCTGGGCAGTCTCGGCAATCTGAAGAGAAGTTCCTTCCGTTCCTTTAACCCAGAAAGGTCCACCACCCGGTTCGCCTGTATTTTCCACCATGCCACAAACACGAACTGGTCTGTTTAGATATTTTGCCAATTCGTCTGAATCTTTGAAATTCAAATCCATGCCATACTGAGTCTTGAGTTTGTCAACTGCTTCGGAAAGACAGTCTTCACCTTTTGCCATTCTGTTTTGCCAATTAAAAGAATCTTTTTGAAAAGACAGTAACAAACTGGCCAACGCCTTTTTGTAAGTGATCGTATCGGCCTTTAAATGATCAGGTACCACATTATCAATATTCTTCACGAAAATGACATCAGCATCTAGATCATTTAAGTTCTCCAATAAGGCACCGTGCCCGGCAGGTCTAAATAGCAGTTGTCCATTATCTAGAAATGGCTCATTCGACAAATCTACTGCAATGGTATCCGTCGATTTTTTCTGTTGTGAGAAGGAAACTTCATATTTAACTCCCAGGGCACTTTCATATTTTGCTGTCACTTCATTCAGCTTGGACTCAAATTTTTGCTGATGTTCTGGTGATACGGTAAAATGCAAGCATACAAGACCGTCTTGAGAAGCGTATTTCGCTCCTTCTATCAAATGCTCTTCTATAGGTGTTTTTGATTGACCATCCTCCAAATGAAAGGACAAAAGCCCTTTGGGTAAACTTCCATAGCCCAGTCCATTATCTTCTAACAAGGCATTCACTATGGTTTTGTAATCTTTAGCTTTCAATAAGCTTTCTATGTCATTGCCTTGTTTTTGGAGGCTTTCAGAAAGCTCATTGAAAAAGGCAAAATCTTTGATTCCATCTATGAATTTTTGAGTTCCTGCATTCAATTCACCTCCCGACACAAATTCAAAAAGCTCTTTGAACATCCTGGTGGCTGCTCCTGAAGCAGGCACAAATTTCAACAAGCTTAGACCTTTAGCCTGAGATTCGTATTGACTCACAAAATCATTAATTTGCTGAGGTGTTAATTTGATAATACCATCGCCAATAGTGGCTGGTCTATCTAGATTCAAAAAAGGAAATCCAGATTTAAAATCCTCAATTTGATTTTTTATTACGCTGATATCGCTACCGCGTGAAATAATGTAGCCTTCTTGGTCTGATGAAAACATTTCTTGTTATTTGAATTTTAAATTTACTTGGTTGGATAATTATCTAAGGCCATGTCATAAGCACGATCATAGTGTTTAATGAGGTTTTTCCAATCAAACTCCTCTGACAAATCCTCTGCCTTATTTCTACTTTGAATCCTAAATTTCCTATTCGTATTCACGAATTGCAACATTTTGTTGGCCAATTGATCTGCTGCAGAGTGAAAATCCTGATCTTCTCTTTCGATCAAATACATACCATGAGCCTCATTGCCTTTTTTGATTTTCTTTACATAGTTTCCAAAGCCGGACAGATCAGAAGTGACAGCCGAAACTCCACGAGCCAAACATTCTACCGGAGTATAGCCCCACGGCTCATAATAGCTTGGGAATATACCCATATGACATCCTCTCACAAACTGACCATATTCCATTCCGAATAGGGGGTTTGTGGCAGCAATGAAATCAGGATGGTAAACCACTTTTACTTTATCGTCTTTGTGATTGAGCAAATTGGCTCCTCGTAAAAAATTGAGCACTGGATCTTCGCCATCATTCACTAAATTGTGCGTGACCACACTAGGCAAGCGATCGGATTTCCAGGATTGGATGGTTCTACGATATCTCAACTTCCAGTAGTCATCTACTAAATCATTTAGTGCGGGCAAACGATGATCAGAATTGGTAGCTGCCGCTTCAAACAATCGCTCCTTGAGCTGCTCCATGATCGCATCGCAATTGTGATCGATCTCTTCCATGATGGCTCGGGAAGTCAATACATCTTGATTGATGCTGGTATAAGGTTGCTTGGTAACAAAGAACATGACAACGGTTTTGTCAATTTTCTTTTCTTTCATGTAGTGGTTCAATCTGGCCAAAGCTTCCAGCGTCAGATCATACCCCTTGTTTTTGTATTCAAACCGCCCGGAAGTAAAAAAGTAAAGCGTATTGTTCAGATCAAAAGTATAGGACTGAAAAAAGTGTCCCATCACAAAATGCTCAATCTGTTTTTTGTAGGTATGATGTAAATTCTGCACTTCGTGCAATACGGAAAACCGATCGATGTTTAAGCCATTCGGCAATATTCGATCAGGATTTCTACCCAAAAGATGAATACATTCCTTAGCTGTGACTTCACTTACTGTCGTAAAGACATTGGCGCCATGCGCACAGGCACGCTCAAGCTGTACTGTCGGCTCCACATTAAATTTTTTCGCTTCAGCAGCCCAATCCAAGAAAGGCAAATGATCGTAGAAAAATGGATCATTCATAGCTAAATATCGCCCCAGTAATGTCGCATGCGTGGTGAAAACCGTTTGAATAGGTATTTGTTCTTTTCTCAAATCCGGAATCGCTGTGCCAGCCATCCACTCATGAAAGTGAGCCAACAAATCCTGATCTGCATCCAAACACACCCGAGCATATCTGGACAAAAATTCTTTGACCATAAATCCAAATGCCAGCACTTCATCCATCAATGGATCGTGCTGATTGAAGGATATATGATGGTTTTGCCAGTAGTAGTATTTGATATCTCCAAGCTGTGACATCACACTCTGAGGGTTGAATAGTACAGTGGTTGGTCTACCCGAAACCAACCACGATCCAATTTGCACATCCCAGCCCATGTCATTAAGCTCACGGACAATTTTAGACGCTGGTGTATCTAGAGAATTGTCAGGTTCGAAATCTGCATTTACGTTGGCATGAACCTTTGGTCCCAACAAAACATAATTATCACCCCAAGCTTTAACCATGGTAGGTACTTTGGAGCGAATCACCGTATAAATGCCTCCTACTTGATTACACACTTCCCAAGCAACTTCAACTAATGTTGTGTTTTTTCGAGTCACAGTTTTTGCTTTTGAAGCCATAGTACAAGTATTATATAATTAAACACCTTCCAAACAGAAGTAGAATTATGATTTATCCAATAAAATTGCAATTTCATTGAAGCAAAAATAACAAATAATACAATCTGTTAAAAAGCAGTTTGCAAAAAGAGCCTTTTATTGTTAATCATGTTTATTTTTGCAAGCAATTATTTTGATCGAAATGAAGAAAGAATGACTTGAAAAATAATCTTCATTTCAGAAGCAACTAATAGCATTCAAAATAGTTTAAATTTCTCCATGATAAAATAAGAAATGGAAAATCTTACAGAAGAAAATAAAAAAGATGAAGTCGCTGACTTCTCTGGAAATTATATAGAAAAATTTCAGGACAAGAATGCAGAAGAATTTTTCTCTGGAGCTTTAGTGTCTTGGGAAAAGCAAGGAGACGCATTCGTATTTCATGGAGAATTGGCTTCTCTAGAGATTCGAATCATTGCATCGGATATCCTGAAGTTCAGACATGGCATAGACGGTTATTTCGATGATGACTTTTCGTATGCTATCGACCCATCGTTTAGCCCTGAGCAAACCAACTACAAGTTTGAAGATCAAAAAGCTGCGTTTGTAATTAAAACGGATGTACTCAAATGCTTCATCAGTAAAACCTCTTTGCAAACCAAAATTTTGACATTAGATGGTACGGCCGTCCTGGAAGATGAAAAAGGTTTCCACTGGCAGGATCACAAACACTATGGAGGCAATATCAGTATTTGCACCAGAGTGCTACATAAGGATGAGAAGTTTTACGGCTTAGGTGACAAAACAGGCCACCTCAATCTTATCGGAACCAAAAGAGAACTATGGGGTACGGACTCCTATGGTTATGGCAATGAGTCTGACCCAGTCTATAAAAACATTCCATTCTATATGGGACAACATAGTCAAGTCGGCTATGGCATCTTCATGGACAATACGTTCAGAAGTTTCTTTGATTTTGGAAAAGAAAGGAAAACGGTTTGTAGCTATTGGTCGCAAGGCGGTGAAATGCGCTACTACTACATCCACGGACCAAAGTTGATAGATGTAGTAAGCAAGTACGCAAAACTGACAGGTAAGCCTCAATTGCCACCCAAATGGGCATTAGGCTATCACCAAAGTAAGTGGAGCTACTATCCAGAATCAGTAGTAAGAAAACTAGGTGACGAATTTAGAAGCCGAGAGATTCCTTGCGATGTGATTCACCTGGATATCGACTATATGGATGGATTCAGATGCTTTACCTGGGACGATAAAAAATTTCCTAACCCGAAACAAATGATCAGTGACCTCAAAGCGCAAGGGTTTAAAACCGTGGTGATTATTGATCCCGGAATTAAAGTAGACAAAAACTATAGCGTCTATCAGGAAGGAATAGCAGGCGATCATTTCTGCAAAAGAATGGACGGCGATTTGCTCAAAGCCAGTGTATGGCCTGGGCTGTGTCATTTCCCAGATTTTACTCAGAAAAAAACGCGTGAATGGTGGGCTACACTCTTCGATGGACTGGTCGAAGATGGTGTGGATGGTGTGTGGAATGACATGAACGAACCGGCCACTTTCGAAGACGGCACTTTCCCTAATGACGTTCGCCATGATTTCGACGGACATCCAGGCAGTCACAGAAAAGGACACAATGTATATGGCTCGTTGATGGCTCAGTCCACTTGGGCAGGCCAAAAGCAATTCATACAAAACAAACGGCCTTTTACTATCTCGAGATCAGCTTACGCCGGCATTCAGAAACATGCTTCGGTCTGGACTGGAGACAACATGGCTTCGTGGGAACATTTGAAAATTGCCAACATTCAATGCCAGCGATTGGCTGCTTCAGGGATCTCATTTGCAGGATCAGACGTCGGTGGTTTCATAGGATCGCCAGATGGTGAACTTTACACACGTTGGATTCAAATGGCTGTTTTCCATCCATTTTTCAGAACACACTCTTCTGGTGACCATGGAGATAAGGAACCATGGAAATTTGATCAAAAGTATGTAGACATTGTTCGTCGCTTTATAGAAATGCGCTACGAATTGATGCCTTACATTTATTCTGTGTTTCAACATCACAGTGAAACGGGAGTGCCTATGATTCGCTCACTACATTTGGAAGGACATATCGATCCAGAGACTTTCTACAGAGAAGAAGAATTTTTCTTAGGGGATCACTTAATGATTTGCCCTGTTTCTGAACCAGATAAATCCAGTCGTAAAATGTACCTGACTTCGGGTCAATGGTACAACTACTGGACAGATCAATTGATAGATGGTGGATTAGAAATAAAGGTGGATACGCCTTTGGATCAAATTCCAATCTTCGTACGCCAAGGGGCTATCATTCCAAAGCAACCCAAAATGCAGTATGTGGATGAGTTTGAGTTTGATGCTTTAACACTGGAATGTTACAAACCGTCTGCTGACACCTCGTCTACCCTATACGAAGATAGCGGAGACGGATACGATTATTTATCATCTGATGGATATGTCAAAAAACATTTGACTTCGTCAATAGACGGATTTAATTGGGTGATTACTCAAGAATCAGAAGGCGAATTTGAATCGGCCTACCAGACCTATGAAATAAAGCTACATGGACTGCAACAAATCCCAGCACAAATAGTAGTAGACAATGAAGACCTGACTGCCCAAGTAAAGTTTGAAGGAAGCATTTCAGTTCTTTTAGTAAATAAAGATTTTAAACAAGTAGTAATTAAAACATAGACAACAAACAGCCCACTTAATTCCTATATCAAACACCTGAACTATGAGCGTAAAAATCTTAATGCTTGGACCTGGGGCACCAGGTCGTCAAACGAGTGGCTTAGGAGTCGCCACCGAAAAGTTGGCTAATGAACTATCTAAAAAGACTAGTTTAAAAATCATCGAACCCAAACAGTTCGACCAACTGGGAAAACCCAAAGCTAAGCAAGAAACAGTTGAATTTTCAGATTTGAGTGTCTTGCAGGAATTGGCTACAGTGAGCATCGAAGCACAGCTTTCAGCTTATGACTATCATGAGGTGACGCAGTCACATACCTTGGAAAAAGTGGAAAGTCAGAAGCTGTACAAGCAGCTGACTACTTTTTCAGACGAACTGATTTTGGAAGGTGAAAAGGTCGACTATGATGCACTCTATGCTCACGATTGGATTACTTTCAAAGCAGCGCTGGATCTCAAAGAGCGATTTGGTAAAAAACTAATCGTTCATGTCCATTCTTTGGATTTTGATAGAAATTTTGGACAGACGAAATCCTGGATTTTCGAACTAGAACAAAAGGCCATGCAAGCAGCAGAAGCGGTCATTGCAGTGAGCGAGTATTCGAAAAGAGTAATGGTTGAAGAATACGGAATATCAGCAGAGAAAATCCATGTGATATACCATGGACATACAGCTACTGCACCTATAAAAGCTAAGAGCCCATTTAGTGAAAAGATTGTTTTGTTCGTAGGTCGATTGTCAGGTCAAAAAGGCCCGATGCAATTTCTCGAAATTGCAGAAAAAGTATTTGAACAAAACCCAAACACCAGATTTGTTATATCAGGCGAAGGTGAGTTGTATAAGAAATTGATCGAAGCCGGTGCAGGAAGTGCGATAGCTGGAAGATTCCATATCACCGGTTATTTAGAAACTGAAGAACTAATGAAGCTCTACGCGATTGCCGATGTCTATTGTATGCCTTCGTTCTCTGAGCCTTTTGGGCTGACTGCACTCGAAGCGGCAGAAGCGGGTATTCCTTTGGTGCTTTCGGATAGATGCGGCGCTGCAGAATTGTTGCCAGATGCGTGCCAAGCGAGCCCTACCGCAACGGATGATTTCGTAGATCAGATCATTGCACTTTTGGAAGACGATAGCAAATGCAAAGCACAAGTGAAGAGCAATAAGAAAGAAATTAAAAAATTGAGTTGGGAGAAGTCTGCGACTGAAGTACTTTCGGTGGTAGATGCTGTACTATGAGTAAATCACTATCACTTACATTAATATTCGATTGGGAATGCCCTTTGTCTGAATTTTCATTTTTTGATGTCAATTCCGGTAAATCGTATTTCCCTCCGAATGAATCCGACTTGTTTTTGACCGAATACAAGTCTGGCATGGATAGACAGCTCAAAGAAATAACAGATGGCAAACTCCCCGTATCCGTCTATTTCTCAGGGCCGTGTTTGGAGCAGCTGGCCTCTTGTGATCCTACCATCATAAAAGCAATCAAAGCCGCGAGTCATATAGAAATACTCGGAGGCACCTATCATCATTCGCTGGTGAGCTTATTCTCGAAAACTCATTTCCAAAAAGAAATTGATTGGCATCAGCAATTGATCAAAAAACATTTTGGTAAAAAGCCCAAAACTTTTTTAAATACTACCAACATCTATTTCAATGACCTGACGGAGCTGTTAGCTGAATCGGATTACCAATCCACTTTTACAGGAGCGATTGACTGGTATTTGGGAGATAAAAAGCATCAAAGAATATTTTCTTCAAGAACCAATGAAGCTTTCAAATTGATGTTGACCAATCAGGACAACGGCCATACCTTGTTTCATGACCATGAAGTAATCCATAACTTCATGCAACTAACTAGTCAACAATTGGAAGATTTTGGAGGATGGAAAGAGCTGGTTAGAAAAACAAAAGCCAAAGCTGAGATTGTTTCCATCTCTGATCAGCTGAAAGCCGCACCTTCCGACACTTACAATATCCGCCAACCGATCGGTTCGGCCTACGGAGACATTGATTTGGAGCAATTGAAAAGCTATCCACTGCAAGAAAGTTTGCTCAAGCAGCTCTATGGGCTGGAAACCTCATTGGCCAAAAAATCTGAGGATCTACAAAAGAAATGGTCGAGACTGGGCTCCTTTGGCGTGCTCAAAAGTCTCAATCCAGACCTGGACCAAAACGAAACCAGCAGTAGCTACGACGTGTACCAATCGCTCATTAACATGCTGAGCGACCTACATTTAAAACTCTAAAGCTTCTTCAAAACCATAGCCGTTCGGCTAGGCGTGTAGACCGAAAGCTGATCGCCATGTTCATAAGTAGTCGAAGGATAACTAACAGAAGTATCTATTCGATCATGCCCTCCAAAAACAAGGTCATCGCTACTCAAGATCACTTTATACTCTCCCTTTTCTGGCACATGAAATTTGTAATCGGCAATAGATCGGTCGGGGTGAAAGTTGAATACAAAAATCAGGTGATTTCTTTCATAGATCATCACTTTATTCTCCTCATCCATATTGAGCTGATTGGCTGATTGGGCTGACAGGATATTATTAGCAGCCAGCAGTTCTAACATGGCTCGATCAAAATCATTAAGCCACTCATATTTCAAATCAGTATTATCAACCAGAGACCACTGCCTACGAGCATATTTATAACTCCAGTCATTTCCTTCTCTTGGAAAATCCACCCACTCAGGATGACCAAATTCATTACCTATAAAATTCAAATATCCTTCACCCCCCAGACTGGCTGTGATCAGTCGAATCATTTTGTGTAGTGCAATGCCTCGTTCTACGACCAAATCCTTATCATCCTTGGTCATGTGCCAATACATTTCTTTATCCATGAGCCAAAAAGCCAGTGACTTATCCCCCACTAGCGCTTGATCATGGGATTCTGCATAAGCGATGGTTTTCTCTTTATACCGGCGATTCGCCATCACATTCCACAGCTCATTCATACTCCAATTCTCGTCAGCCGAATGCTTAAGCAACTTGATCCAATAATCTGGCAAGCCCATACCCAATCGATAATCAAAACCAAGCCCCCCATCCGACACCGGCCTGCACATACCCGGCATGCCACTCATATCTTCGGCTATTGAAATCGCATTTGGCTTAATTTCATGAATCAATTCATTGGCCAACTGCAAAAAGCATATCGCATCCCAATCGACCCCTTCTTTGAAATACTTGTCATAATGATCGAAGGCGACACCTTCCCCATGATGATGGTATAACATAGAAGTGACCCCATCGAAGCGAAAACCATCCATATGAAACTCCTCCATCCAATAGCGAATATTGGACAACAAAAACTGAAGCACTTCTGTCCGACCGTAGTCAAATAGTTTTGAATCCCAACCCGTATGATAGCCACGACCCCCTTTGTGGAAATATTGATTGTCCGACCCATCGAAGTCATTGAGCCCTTCGGCGATATTTTTTACTGCATGAGAATAGACCGCATCCATAATCACCGCAATGCCCATTTGATGCGCTTGATCTACTAGGTATCTCAAATCATCCGGCGTTCCAAATCTGGAAGATGGCGCATAAAAATTGGATACGTGATAACCAAAAGATCCATAGTACGGATGCTCTTGGATCGCCATCACCTGAATGCAGTTGTAGCCTTGTTTGGCCACTCTAGGCAATATGGAATCGGCAAATTCACGAAATGTGCCTACTCCCTCTTTCTCTTGTGCCATGCCTACGTGGCATTCGTAGATGATTGGATTTTTTACTTCTAGCTTGAATTTTGCATCCTTCCATTTGTACTTTGAAGGCGCAATCACTTCTCCGCTAAAATCATAGGATTTCGGATCTTGTATAGCCGACTGGATATAGGCAGGTAATCGATCCCGATCAGCCAATCCATTTTGCACTTTTACCTTTACCTGAGAAGGTGCCTTGAGTGGAAACTCGCTTTCATCTGCAATGAATACACCCCATACACCATTTTCGTCCTGTGTCATGGGATGGTGCTCTGCATGCCAATTGTTGAATTCTCCAATTAAACAAAGACTATCTGCCGCGGGTGCCCATTCTCTATACCACCAGCCTTTTGCCTTTTTATCGTAGTTGAATCCAAAGTAATGATGCCCTTCTGCAAAATTGGATAATGAACCAGATATAGATTTGATATCATTCAAGCGCTGTTCGAAATACGACATGCGCTGTGCAATATCATCTTGATAAGGAGCCAACCATGGATCATCTGCAATAAGTGGAATTACTTCTTTGGACATATTTATTGAGCTTGTGGATACCCAATATAATCAGCCTATGTCAGATAAATTGCACGGATTATACAATTCCAATGAATAATTGGAAAGTATGTAAAACAGAGTCGAAAAGAAGGGATTAATTGAAAAAGGAATCAACAAACTCGTGCTTGTTGAATACTTGCAGATCTTCGATGCCTTCGCCTACTCCAATGTACTTTACAGGAATTTTGAATTGATCAGAAATACCAATCACCACACCGCCTTTGGCTGTACCATCCAATTTGGTAATAGCTAATGAAGTAACATCAGTGGCTTTTGTAAACTCTTGTGCCTGAATGAATGCATTTTGACCAGTACTGCCGTCTAACACCAGCATGATCTCGTGCGGTGCATCATCTACAAACTTCTGAATCACTCGCTTGATCTTTGAAAGCTCGTTCATCAAATTCACTTTGGTATGAAGTCTTCCAGCCGTATCGATAATCACGATGTCTGCTTTCTGTTCTACCGCATGTTTCACGGCATCGTAAGCGACAGCCGAGGGGTCAGTATTCATTCCGTGAGCAATCACAGGCACATTTACTCTTTCGCCCCAAAGTTTCAATTGATCTACGGCGGCTGCACGGAAAGTATCAGCGGCTCCTAGGACAACGGACTTTCCTCTTCTTTGGAATTGAGACGCGAGCTTACCAATGGTTGTCGTTTTCCCAACACCATTCACACCAACCACCATGAGTACATAGGGCTTTTTATCTTCAGGCAAGTCGAAATCAGCTTGATCTCCAGAATTGTTTTCTTCTAGCAATCCTGCAATTTCTTCTCGAAGGATCACATTAAGCTCTGCAGTGTTGAGGTATTTGTCTTTAGCGACACGCTCTTCTATCCTTTCGATGATTCTGACCGTGGTATCTACGCCCACATCAGAAGTGATCAACACCTCTTCCAATTCATCAAGTAGCTCATCGTCAACAGTTGATTTTCCTGCGACAGCTTTACCCAATTTCGAAAAGAAATTCTCTTTCGATTTCTCAAGACCCTTGTCTAGCGTCTCTTTCTTTTCTTTGGAAAAAATATTGAATAATCCCATAATCAATTTGGTGGATAGGTAAAAAACACAAAAAGTCTCCTGACAAAATCAGGAGACTTTCAAAGATATCTTAAAGGGCTGAATTATTTCGCAGCCAATACTTCTTTCACTTTGTCTTCAGTGACAATTTCTTCTCTGAATGAATATGCTCCTGATTTGGTTTTCACCGCCTTAATCACCTTAGCATATTTTACACCATCCTTGTCTTTTAGGGTTGCAACTACCTTCTTAGCCATGGTTATTTAATTTCTTTGTGAACAGTATATTTCTTAAGAATAGGATTGAATTTTTTCAATTCCATTCTGTCAGGAGTGTTTTTCCTGTTTTTTGTCGTAATGTATCTAGAAGTACCTGGCTGACCTGTAGTCTTATGCTCGGTGCATTCTAATATTACCTGAACTCTATTACCTTTCTTAGCCATCGTTCTAAATAATTATAATGAAAGGGTTCCTTTTTCTTTAGCTTTCTTCAAAGTAGCAGCCAAACCATTCTTATTGATGGTTTTCAATGCAGTTGAAGAAACTTTCAAAGTAATCCATCTGTCTTCTTCAGGAAGATAAAATCTCTTCTTGAATAGATTCGGATAGAACCTTCTCTTTGTTTTGTTATTCGCGTGGGAAACGTTGTTTCCTGATTGTGGTCTCTTACCAGTTATTTGACAAACTTTCGACATTTTTCTAGTCTTTTAGCGATCCTTAAAAAATCGGAGTGCAAATATAGAGAAAACTTTAGCATTTGTAAAAGCTCTCTGTAAAATAAATTGAATATTTCAACATTTGAGATTTGAGATTATCTGAAGTTACAGATTGGAGGTGCTAAAGTTGAAAATCACCCCATTTCGAATCTCAAATATTGAATTTTAAATCTTGCGTGCCTGATATCCCTCTTTAAGTAGAATTTCGACTACTTTATCTCGCAAATCACCTTGAATGATAATTTCGCGATCCTTCACATTGCCACCTACACCGCACTTCGTTTTTAGCATTTTACCCAATTCTTTCAAATCTCCAGTCATGCCGGTGAATCCAGTAACCAAAGTCACTTGTTTTCCTTTACGGTTTTTCTTGTCTAGCTCTACGCGTAACTTCTGATCTTTCGGTGCCAATGTTTCTTCTTCTAATTCAGACTCCTCTGTATAATCAAAATCGTCGCTGGTAGAATATACCACGCCGATCCTATTTTTAAAATTTCCTTTTTTCGACATCCTATTCAAATTGATGTTTTACAAAATTACAAAACCAATCCCACTCCAAACAACAACACATACAATAAGGTACTCAAGGCCAATTGCTTTAAATAGGGATCAAGCGCCGCGGCAGAAGTTTTGGTCTTTACTGCTACGCCATTTTTAATAATTAAGGGAAATGCCAACACAAACAAATAGGAGGTCCAACCTGAGGCATTTAGCATAATAAACACGACACTCGAAAGCATCGCAAGACCCAAGAGCACAAAATGGTACACAACTGCCTTGTCTCTACCAATACGAACGGGTATAGATATCTTCCCTGCTTTCTCATCGGACTCAATGTCTCGGATGTTATTCACATTGAGCACACCTGTAGCCAGCAAGCCGCAACTCAGCGCAGGCAGTAAAACATTCCAATCCAATGTTTTTGCCTGAAGAAAATAGGAACCAAAAACACCGACCAATCCAAAAAATATCAACACTGAAATATCTCCAAGCCCTCGGTACCCATAAGGATTGCTACCAGCTGTATAGGTGATGGCCGCATAAATAGCCAAAAGTCCTAGCACCAGAAACACAGTTATTAACATCCACTGATCAGCAAAAGCCATGGCCAATAAAGAAATACCAGAGATCAGTGACAAGCTTGCAAAAACAATAATCGCCGTTTTCATTTGTCCTTTCGAAATGGCGCCCGTTTGCACGGCTCGAGATGGCCCTTCCCTTTCTGCGCTATCCGCTCCATGAATCGAGTCTCCATAGTCGTTGGCCAAATTGGATAGGATTTGTAGAAAGATGGTGGTAGATACTGCCAGCCCTAAAATCCCCCAATTGAACGCACCTTGCCATTTCGCCAGAAAGTTGCCCATAAAAATACTGGACAGCGCCAACGGCAATGTTCTAAGTCGGAAGGCTTGCAGCCAATGTTTTATTTTAGAATTGGTCATTATTCAATTTTAATCTTTCAATCAAAACCAGTCATTTCGTAGCCTTGGCAAAGAAATTTTCTCAGAATCCTGCAGCTATTCGAAGTATTAGCAGGCATCCGCTAACAAGATTTCTCCAGTCGTTCCTCCTTGCGAAATGACAGATTCTAATTTACATTCTATCTGGAACGTGGATACCTAACAGCGTCATGCCGAACTTGATGTTTTTAGCCACTTGACCAGAAAGTGCAACTCGCGCCGCTGTAACCGCTTCTTCTTGCTCTCCGAAGATGGCAAACTCAGCATAGAACTTATTGTACTCTTTCGCCAAGTCATACACATACTGTGCGATTACCGAAGGAAGGTAATCTTCTGCAGCCAGCTTGATTTTGTTCGGCAGTTCGGATATTTGATAAATCAGATCACATTCGGTTTGACTCAATTGCACATCCGGATTGATTTTCAACACTTTAGTTTCAATACCCAACTCTTCTGCTCTTCTAAGAATAGCAGAAATTCTTGCATGTGTGTATTGAATGAAAGGACCTGTATTTCCGTGGAATTCGATCGACTCTTGCGGATCAAACAACATACGCTTCTTTGGATCCACTTTGAGCAAGAAATATTTCAATGCACCCAGACCAATTGTATCATAAAGCTCTTTGGCCTGTACGTCCGTAAAGCCATCGATCTTTCCTAATTCTTTGGTGTGATGTTCAGCCGTGCTGATCATTTCGTTCATCAAGTCATCCGCATCTACAACAGTACCCTCCCGAGATTTCATTTTGCCTGAAGGCAAATCGACCATGCCGTAAGACAAGTGATAACACTCCTCTGCCCACTTATAGCCGAGCTTCTTGAGAATCAAGAAAAGCACTTTGAAGTGATAGTCTTGCTCGTTTCCTACTGTATAGACTTGTTTGATCAGTCCTGGATATTCTTTGAATCTTTGGATGGCTGTACCAATGTCCTGCGTCATATAGACTGCAGTACCATCCGATCGCTGAACAATTTTTTGATCCAATCCTTCTTCTGTGAGATCGACCCAAACAGACCCATCATCTTTGGAGAAGAAATGACCAGCTTTCAAGCCTTCAGCCACTTGCTCTTTGCCAAGCAAATAAGTATTTGACTCGTAATAGAGCTTATCGAAATCGACACCCATTTGTGTGTATGTCGCATCAAAACCTTCATACACCCAACCGTTCATTTTTTCCCAGAGTGCGTAAGTTTCTGGTTCTTTCGCCTCCCATTTTCGGAGTAAGTCTTGCGCTTCTAACAGAATCGGAGCTTCTTTCTCCGCTTCTTCTTTAGATTTTCCAGCTTCTACCAATTGAGCGATCTCTACCTTATAGGCCTTATCAAACTCGACATAGTATTTCCCAACGAGTTTATCGCCTTTCAGTCCAGAGGACTGTGGTGTTTCTTCATTTCCAAATTTCTGCCACGCCACCATTGACTTACAGATATGAATCCCTCGGTCGTTGATGATCTGAACTTTGACCACATCATAACCAAAGGCATCATAGATTTTTGAAACCGAATAGCCTAAGAAGATATTTCTCAAATGGCCCAAGTGTAAGGGCTTGTTTGTGTTTGGTGAAGAATACTCTACCATCACTGTCTCACCTTTGCGATCGTGAGCGCCGAAGTTTGATTGAGCAGCAATGTCATTGAACAGATTGGTCCAAATGGATTTTGACAATTCTAAGTTCAAAAACCCTTTAACCACATTGTATCCCTCGACTACAGCACTATTATCTTTCAAATAAGTCCCCAGATCCTCGCCAGTTTCCATGGGATTCTTTTTTGAAATTTTCCCGTAAGGAAAAGTCACGAAAGTATAAGTCCCCTCAAATTCTTTTCGGGTAGGCTGCAAGCCTAAGTCTGAAGCTGACACTTCGTGATCATAAAGAGACTTGAGTCCCTCGGCTATTCCTTGCTGTAGTTGTGATACAATATCCATTCTTTCTTACTTCTTGGGCAGAAAAACTTCCGCCATCATACATCGTGCGCTTCCGCCTCCCAGTGCCTCGATGGTATCGAGCGAACTGGAAACGATGTCCTTATTATATTTTAAAATCTTAGTTTTCTGATCTTCCTCCAATGAATCATAGGCAGCTGCAGACATAACCATCAATCGATCTCCCGATTTGTTTTCTACCTGAAGCATATTTCCAGCAAAGTGTGCTTTCTGATTTTCAGAAATTTCAATCACCTCTTTACCAGAATTTTCCAGCGAATCTACTACCATTTTTCTTTCTGCCGGATTATCTATGGTATCCAAACAGATCACCGCAAACTCATGACCTAAAGCCATCATCACGTTGGTATGATAGATAGGGAGTCTCTTCCCGTTCACATCCTGATTCGCTACAAAAGACACCACCTTGTATCCAAAGGCACTTTCGAAATCTTTGATCACATCCGGATGGGTTCTCTCAGATATAGCAGCATACGCGATTTGGTTGCCTCTATCCAATATCAAACTGCCTGTTCCTTCCAGAAATTTATTGGCTTCTTCTGCCCCAGATAGATCAATAATATTAGTGATCTGATAACCAAAAGCATCTAGGTCATCAATAATGTCTTGACGTCGTTCCAATCGCCTATTTTCGGCATACATCGGATATAGACCAATCACGCCGTCGTCGTGAAACGAAATCCAGTTGTTTGGGAAAATGGAATCCGGTGTACTTGGCTCAGGCGTATCTTTCACCACCAAAACTTCGACCTCATGGTCGCGTAGTTTTTGAACAAATCCATCGAATTCGGCCAGTGCTCTTTCCTGAACATTTTCAGGCGTAATTCCTTCGAGTGCTTTTTGGTAGTAATTATTGACGGCCGTTTGCTCATTGAGTCTAAACTGAACCGGTCGGATCATCATGATTGTAGATGTTGTATTTACTCCCATATCAATAAGCTCTTTCGAGTGGTAAAGTAGAACATCTTAATAATCCTTCCATTTTTGCAGTTTCGCTATATGGTACTCTTTCTACAGTAAAGCCTCTTCTTTCCAGTTCCTCATTCAATCGTGTGAAGCCTTGTTCACTAATGATTACTTCTGGCGAAATAGAAAACACATTAGAATTCATGTGATACATTTCATCTTTAGTGATTTCGATACAGTTTTCTTTGCCAAAATGGCTCACGAGCAAATCGTAATCTCTTTCGTTTTTGAAGCCACCTTTATATATGATGCATTGATCATTTCCAATAGGTTGAAAACAGCAATCCAAATGCAACGCATTCTCTTTAGGTTCGGTATCAGATTTCTTGAGCTCAAAAGCATAAAATTCACAATTAGGAAATTGATCTCTCAAAAACTCAACGCCCGCACGATTGGTTCTGCTGACCTGATATTTATTGTAATCTTCATCTTCTGAATAGCCGATGTATAGCTTCTCTTTCCAAGGCATCACATCGCCTCCTTCCGCATAAGCACCTTTAGGCATTCTAAGAATTTGTTCTGGGTTGATCTGATCTAGCAACTCATTGATGCCATCTTTTTCGCTCGCCCGATCATCAATAATATTTGGAACGATGAACTTGTCGCCTATTACGAAGCCAATATCTCTAGCAAACACCTGATTGGTATCAGGGAGTACCTTTGGCCGATAGACCTGAACTCCATGCTTTTTCAATGCATTTGCTACAGCTTCCATTTCTTTTATTATATCTTCCTCTTTTGGGAAGGTTCCATTCAGAATATGCTCCCTTGATTTTGGGTCATAAGCCTCTTCCAAGGCAGGTACTCCTCCAAAACTTTCGCCAGTGCCTAGTACAACCGACTTGAGCGGAGCAGTTTCATCTTTAATTAAAATATTAATCATCAAATTTGGGTTTTTGGGACGGCAAATTTAACAGTAATTTTAGCAAATACGATGGTGCGTATTAAACATAAATTTGCAGATATTTGCCCGTTTGTATAAGCTCTAATTTTATAACGCAGCGTTGATGAAAAAGTACCGTGATTTAATTGAACAAACCTTTTATTTTCCAACGGAGGAATTTGATGTAAAGAACAATCATTTGTCCTTCAATGGAGTGGATCTCATGGAGATCATCAAGGAGCACGGTACGCCGTTGAAACTTACATATCTGCCCAAAATTTCTCAGAATATCCAAAACGCAAAAAAGATATTTGCTGAAGCTATACAGAAAAAGAAGTATAACGGAAGTTATACTTATTGCTATTGCACAAAATCCAATCACTTTTCTTTCGTGATGGAAGAAGCGCTGAAAAACGATATTCATATTGAAACTTCGTCGGCTTATGACATATCTATTGTAGAGACTTTGTTTGAGCGAGGACTCATCACCAAAGACACCTACATCATATGTAATGGCTACAAGCGCCCACTTTATTTAAAGAAGATCGCGGAACTACTCAATGCTGGATTCAAAAATTGTTTGCCTATTCTGGACAATTTGATGGAACTCGACTATTACGAAGAGCATGTGAATGATCCATTCAAAATGGGTATGCGACTGGCTGCGGATGAAGAACCAAACTTTGAATTTTATACTTCCAGATTGGGCATTCGATATGGGGATGTGATTGATTATTATCAAAACAAAATCAAAGGCAAATCCAAAGGGCAGCTCAAGATGTTGCACTATTTTATCAATACCGGCATCAAAGACACAGCCTACTACTGGAGTGAGCTGAGCAGATTTGTTTATAAATATGCTGAACTCAAAAAAATATGCCCTGAATTAGAAGCCATAGATATTGGCGGTGGATTTCCAGTGAAGAACTCTTTGCATTTCGAATATGACTACAAGTACATGGCTGAGCAGATCATTGAAAACATTCAATGGATTTGCAAGAAAAACCATGTAGACGAACCAAATATATTTACTGAGTTTGGAAGCTATACGGTAGCTGAAAGTGGCGCTACGATATACTCTGTGCTAGATCAAAAACTACAGAATGATAAGGAACTTTGGTATATGATGGATGGGTCATTCATTACGCACATCCCTGACGTCTGGGGTCTTAACGCGAAGTTCATCATGCTCCCAATTAATCTCTGGAACAACCAATTCCACAGAGTGAATATTGGTGGGTTGACCTGCGATAGTATGGATTACTATGATTCTGAAGCACACATTGGCGAATTATTTATGCCTGTGATAGAAAAAGAGGAAACGATGTACTTTGGATTTTTCCATACCGGAGCCTATCAAGAGTCTTTAGGTGGATATGGAGGCATTCAGCATTGTTTGATTCCTGCCCCAAAACACATCTTGATTCAAAAAGATGAAAACGGCAAGGCATCTACTAGCGTATTTGCTGAGGAGCAATCGAGCGAACAAATGATGAAAATATTAGGTTATAAGTAAATTATCGTGCCTCAATTTTTCATAATTGAACAAACGCTAATAAAATTTCAATTTTTCTTCTAGTTTCGTAAAAAATTCAACAACCCTTGGAAAAAAGTCTTGTCATAATACCTACCTTCGATGAAAAAGAAAACATCGAAGGAATCATCAGAGCAGTTTTTGAACTAAAAGCTGAGTTCGATGTATTGGTAGTTGATGACAACTCTCCCGATGGCACTGCCTCCATTGTAAAAACGCTTCAAAAAGAGTTCGACAAGCTCCATTTGATGGAAAGAGAAGGAAAAGCCGGTCTAGGTACGGCCTACATTGCTGGTTTTCATTTCGCTTTAGATCATGGGTACGAATATATTTTTGAAATGGACGCTGACTTCTCTCACAATCCACAAGATTTGGTAAGGCTTAGAACGGCTTGCGAAAATGGAGCAGACTTATCCATAGGATCGCGATACATCTCGGGTGTGAATGTGGTCAACTGGCCCATGGATCGTGTACTGATGTCTTACTGCGCTAGTATCTATGTACAGTTCATAACAGGTATTCCGATAAAAGACACAACCGCTGGCTTCAAGTGCTATACACGTAAAGTACTAGAAACTATTGGACCCAATAATGTTCATTTCGTCGGATATGCCTTTCAAATTGAAATGAAATTCTTGGCCTGGAAATATGGATTCAACATTACCGAGGTTCCTATTATTTTTACAGACCGGACCAAAGGACAATCTAAAATGTCTCGAGGCATATTTAAAGAGGCTGTTTTTGGCGTGATTCAAATGAAAGTCAAGAGCCTATTTAAAAAGTATATCCCTGCTCAATAGCACATCAATAATATCTATCAATAGATTGCAAGAAATGATTCTTGTTTCAAGACTGTAGCATAATTTTTGACGTACTTAGAAGTACATAGAATCTAAAATATACAATCATGAAAGAGAATAAAATAATCATAGACAAGCTCAATAATCTATTAGCTGACTTTCAAATCTATTACCAAAATCTAAGAGGATTTCACTGGAATATTCAAGGAAAGGCATTTTTTGAATTACATATGAAATTCGAAGAGCTATATACTGATGCGGCCATGAAAGTTGATGAAATAGCCGAGCGAATCCTTACTGTAGGTGGTGTGCCTTTGCATGGATTTGAAGACTATTTGGCAACCGCCCAAATCAAACCCGTAAAAAATGTTCATGATGCGGAAACCGCTGTGAAAACTATAGTCTCTAATCTGGAACATATTGTTTCCGTAGAAAGATCACTCAAAGAATTGGCTGGAGAATCTGAGGATAGTGGAACAGAAGACCAAATGTCTGCACTGATTGAAGAACAAGAAAAAACACTTTGGATGTACAAGGCCTGGTTAAAATAATAATCCGGGCCGAATACACGAAAGAGGGATTAATCGATACGATTGACCCCTCTTTTTTTACATAAAAATATTGGTAAGATATTGATTTCGAATATCACGATAGATGTAAAAATCAGAATCGATCGTGGCTATTTCTTTTTGTTTCTTTTCCTCAGCAGCTATTACCAGTGAAGCGTCAGCCAAATCCATCGGAACATCATTAAATTTCTGAGTCAATTCCACTAGTCTACCCGCATGCTTTTCATTCAAGTCAAACAATCGCAATCCACCACGTTCTATCCATTGTAAAAAAGCCACTTGGGCTTTCGTGCTAAAATCGAGCATATGACTGACTTCAGTCACCACAGGCCAGGTGGTCCATAACTGTCCTTGAAACTCTCGTACAAAATCAAGTGCTTTTTCGTGATAACGATCCGATCGATCAAAGAGCGCAATCAGAGGACCTGCGTCAATGAGAATGCTTTTCATGTAGCTTTTCTCTAAGTTTAGATTTGTAATTGGACGAACGATCAGTATCCCCACTTTGACCAGCGCCAAAAAGATCCTCTCCTAATCCATAGGGCTGCTTGGTAGCTTTTTTTCGGCTAAAGTATAGCGCTAAAGCCTCTTTCACTACGTCTGTTTTAGACACGTTATTTAGCTCACTGTAGTCTTTGAGTATCTTCTCAGTATCCTTATCGAGTCTTACGTTCAACATGATATTTTCATTTGTATTACAAATGTAATACATCTTCATGAGATTTCAAATCATTCATCCCTAAGCACTTTTGAAGGGTTTGTATTCGCCGCTTGCCACGTTTGTGAGCCCACCACTAACAATCCGAGAAGTGCTACTATGACCACTCCAAAAAGCATAACTCCCACACCTATATCCACACGGAAGGCGATAAAATCCATCCAAAGATTATTGATA
Organism: Reichenbachiella sp.; assembly: GCF_033344935.1. Classification (NCBI taxonomy): domain Bacteria; kingdom Pseudomonadati; phylum Bacteroidota; class Cytophagia; order Cytophagales; family Reichenbachiellaceae; genus Reichenbachiella; species Reichenbachiella sp. The sequence continues at coordinate 4,410,653 of NZ_JAWPMM010000001.1, forward strand.
AACCAGGTAAGTGGTACACTGATAACAATTGCCAATAGAAGCAACTTTATAAATCCCTTAGAGAGAATAAATATCAACGCTTGATTGCTAGCCCCTAATACCTTTCTGATAGACACTTCTTTTAGTCTGCTCTGAGTACTAAAAACTACCATCCCCATAAGACCCAAGCACGCTATAATGATGGCTAAGAGGGAAATGAATGATATGATTTTAGTCAAATCACCGAACATAATATTGGCAAAAAAAGCGATCTCATCACTCAATAGTTTGGATTCCATCTTTAATTCTGGATTGACCTTATTCCACGCTGCTGTGATGCTACCCATCGCTTTCTCAAAGTCTGATGAATTAACTTTTACCTGCAAAATTCCAAATTCTTCAGGGTCATAAATTAATCCCAAGGGCTTAATTGATGATACCAATGTTTCGTGATTGTAATTTTTCAGCACCCCTATAACTTCATAATTCACCGAATCATCCAAAATCACGATCTGACCAACAGCATCTAGTGGATGAGGATAGCCAAATTTCTTAGACGCTTCTTCGTTAATTACCAGTTTTCGTTCTTTGACGCTTTCAGTAAAGGATTGGCCAGCCACAAGCGTTAATCCCATATTTTCAACATAGTCTTCATCCACCTCGAAGTAATTGAGCTCCTGCTCAACCTCATCAATTTTTATAGTCGTGGAACTACTTGTTCCGGCAGCTGGCGAAAACCCTGCCGCAGACACACTATGGATATTAGGATAGGTAAGCAACTCTGTCTTAAGCCTACTAGGATCTGTATTATTGAGTTGAACTACCACTATGTTCTCTGCATCAAATCCATAATCTGATTCAATCATATAATTCATTTGATTATGAATCAGTTTTACAGTGATTACCAAAAACAGTGACAGCCCAAATTGACCAACTATCAAAGCATTTCTTAATCCTAATTTTGAAAAAACTTTTACTCCTGATAAATTCTTCAGTGCCTGAAGTGCTTGTACCGAAGAATGGAAAAGGGCGGGGACAATTCCGGCAAACAATCCAACGACAATAGAAAACCCTAAACAAACCAGATAGACGTCTACAGATTGTTTCAAATCCCAATCTAACAACTGACTAAAGTTTAATTCAAGGAAAACGGGCTCCATCATTTGTACAATACCCAAAGACAACACAAAAGCTAGCACCGAAATGATTACAGACTCAGTGAGAAACTGCATTAATATTTGAAATCGAACGGCACCAAATACTTTTCGAATTCCTACTTCTTTGGCTCTATTCAGCGATCGAGCAATAGACAAGTTTGTATAATTGAAGCAAGAAGATATAATGATAACCAAAGCCATTCCAGACAAGAAATAAACAAAAATCATGGGGATTCCAGGGCCAATTTGATTGCCTACCAATGGCCCAGGGCTGATAGCTCTAATATTCTGAAGATAGAACTGGGTATCCATATCCTCCATTTCCCCATATTGCTCCTCACTGATTGTAGTTAGATTTTTTTCAATTGCTGCGGGAGTGGCTTCATCTTCAAGTCTAATGTAGGTCCATGTCCATGATCTATTGGTCCAGGCCGTCAAATGATCAGGCAGCACTTCTTTTTTGATGAGTGATTCCAAAGTAGACATGGATGCCAAACCATCAAACTTGATATGCGATTTCCCATCGACTCTTTTAAGTACACCGGTCACCTTGTAGCTACCCAGTTCACCAACAACTATGGTTTCTCCAACAGGATTCTCCTTGTTAAATAATTTTTCGGCTGTTTCTTTGGACAGCACCACTGAATAAGGTTCCAATAATGCCGTACTGGGATTTCCATATTGAAATTCGTACTGAAACATTTCAAAAAATGACGGATCAGCAAAGAATCCAGACAAAGGGATATTTACATCTTGCATCAATTTGACCCAGCCATTGCCAAAACCTCTTGTCAGCCTAGTGTAATCTGAGATGCCAGTATACCTATTTGTCAGCTCCTTTCCTACATCCATCGGACCCGTAGCCATACCTTCAATGATAGCATCTAGGTCATTTCGTGTATGATTAATCCGGTAGATATTCTCTGCATTAGAATTGAATCGATCATAACTAAACTGATCGGCCAGCAACATGATAATGATGAGGCAAATCGACAAGCTGAAAGAGAGCCCAAAAACATTGATGAATGAAAACAGTCTATGTTTTCTGATATTTCGAATCGAAATTTTTAGATAGTTGTAGAACATAATGATTTATTTGAGTTTGGTCATTGGACTACAACTAAACGGAAGTGGTTACAAACTAATCTGCATTTAATTTTTTCAATTCTTTGATGAGCTGCTTGGCAGTTTTGTATCCCACGATGGTTTCACTGTTGCTTTGGTCACTTGAAAGATAAATCATGGTAGGCAACCCGTTTATCCCAAAATGCTTTGCTAATTGCTTACCCGTATACACTTCTCCCTTAAATTTAATTGGTGTTGGGCTATCAAAATCTATTTTCACGGCATAAAATTGATCATTCAGCAAGTCGATTACATCTCCATCAGAAAACGTAGTTTTATCCATTTTTTTACACCATCCACACCACTTGGCAGTGAATTCAATAAAAATAGGCTTTGGATTTGTTTGAGACTGAAGTTGCGCAGACTCAAAGTCATTCCATTTAATCTCGTTTCCATTTCCTCGGCTTGCTTGAGTCTGAAAGGGTAGCAACCAAACAATGAGCAACAATAGTTTCCATGCTTTCATCATACAATGATATTGATATATATGCATAAACTCCAATTGCTGTATTTAGGTTCAACCGGTATCATACGGCAAATAATTAGTGATTGTAATTTTTATTTACTCTGATGCGTATTAATTTAACCTTCCAATAAGAGAGAAAGATGTACATCAACTTATCAGGCTTAAATATTTTAGTGACAGGTGCTAGCAAGGGCATCGGAAAGTCCATAGCATCCAAATTAGCTGAAGCAGGTGCCACCGTTGCTGTTCATTACAACAAAAACATGCGAGAAGCAGAAAACTTAGCGCATGTACTGGGCAACGAATCTCGTGCTTTTCAAGCCGACCTTTCCAAAAAAGATGAAGCTGCCAATCTATTTGACCGTGTAATACTTGAAATGGGAAGTATTGAAATTTTGGTCAACAATGCCGGCGTCGCTAAAGCGGCTGATATACAAGGAAAAGAATCTGATTGGATTAAATCCTGGAATGAAACTGTCCAAGTGAATCTCACCTCAGCAGGTATTCTTTGCAAAAAAACCGTTGAACATTTTCTCAAAAGAAATAGTGCAGGCAGAATAATCAACATTACCTCTAGAGCAGCCTATAGAGGAGATTCAGCAGAGTATATGGCCTATGCCGCTTCCAAAGCTGGATTGGTTTCACTCACTCAAACTATTGCCAGAGCTTATGGCAAAGATGGCATCAAGGCTTTCAACATTGCTCCCGGGTTTGTGAGAACTGACATGGCCAAAGAGGCTATGGAAAAATATGGGACAGAACATGTGACTGGAGATATTTCACTTGAGCGACTGACAGAGCCCAAAGACATTGCTCCGATGGTAACATTTCTAGCCAGTGGAATGGCGGACCATGCTACCGGAAGCACCATAGACATGAATGCTGCAAGTTATGTGCATTAATGCCTTCCCATAGCAATAATGAAGATCAGAATTATCACGAACATAAATACATAATAAAGTAAATCTGTTCTGAAGTAGTTCTTGTATTTCAAATAAAATTCTCTCCACTTTTTCATTCTGTACTATTTTGACTCTGAGTGCTAATATCCTAAGTTAACGGCTAAAATAATATCTATTTATCCAATCCCCATTATATGGGTCTTTCTTACCTTTGTGCAAATTCATTGAATACTAAAGAATAAACAATATGCCCAAAGGAATATACGCCGTACCTGTTCCAGAAAACGAGCCGGTACTATCATACGCCCCAGGAAGCCCAGAAAAAGCTGCATTGAAAGCTGAACTCAAGGCTATGCGAAACAAGGAAATCGACATACCGATGTACATCGGTAGCGAACTTGTTACTACTGACAAAAAAATGAGAATGGCACCTCCGCATGATCACAAGCATACGCTTGGTCATTTCAACTATGGAGACGCTTCTCATGTAGAGCAAGCGATAAACGCTGCCATGGGAGCCAAACAAGCCTGGGCTGAAATGTCATGGGAACACAGAGCAAGCATCTTTCTAAAAGCTGCCGAATTAGTGGCGGGACCTTACAGAGCAAAGATCAATGCCTCTACCATGTTGGCTCAGTCTAAGAGCCCCTTTCAGGCTGAAATCGATGCCGCTTGTGAATATATTGACTTTTTGAAGTTCAATGTGGATTTCATGACTCAAATCTATTCAGAGCAACCTGAATCAGCTCCTGGTATGTGGAATCGCTTAGAGCACCGACCTTTGGAAGGTTTCATTTTTGCATTGACTCCATTCAACTTTACTTCTATTGCGGGCAACTTGTGTGCTGCTCCCGCCATGATGGGAAACACCGTGGTATGGAAGCCGGCTGAAAGCCAGGTTTATTCTGCTCAAATTTTGATGGAGGTATTTAGGGAAGCAGGAGTTCCTGACGGCGTTATCAATTTGATTTACGTGGATGGACCTACGGCTGGAAACGTCATCTTTAACCACAAAGATTTTGGCGGATTACACTTTACGGGTAGTACAGGTGTTTTCCAACACTTATGGAAAACGATCGGTGAGAACATCAACAAGTACAAATCTTACCCAAGAATAGTTGGAGAAACTGGCGGTAAGGATTTCATTATTGCACATAAGTCGGCTGATGCCAAAGCACTTGCCACTGGTATTATTCGAGGCGCTTTCGAATTTCAAGGACAAAAATGTAGCGCAGCTTCAAGGGCTTACATTCCTGACAACCTATGGGATGAAGTAAAAGGATATTTACTGGAAGATCAAAAGTCTATCAAGATGGGATCACCAGAAGACTTTACCAATTTCTTCAATGCAGTAATTGATGAAAAATCTTTTGATAAGATTTCAAAATATATAGATGCTGCTAAAGATAGCAACATGGCGGAAGTGATTGCCGGAGGTGAATATGATAAATCCGAAGGATACTTCATTCAACCAACTATCATTGTAACTAAGGATCCAATGTTCACCACGATGTGTGAAGAAATTTTTGGACCGGTGATTACCATATATGTTTATCAGGCAGAAAGGTTTGAGGAAGCGCTCGAGCTTGTAGATAGTACTTCTCCTTATGCTTTGACAGGAGCGGTATTCTCACAAGATAGATATGCTATTGAATTGGCCACTAAGAAATTAGTGAATGCTGCGGGCAACTTCTATATCAATGACAAGCCGACAGGAGCTGTAGTTGGACAGCAGCCATTTGGTGGATCAAGAGCATCAGGAACTAACGATAAGGCTGGATCTATGATCAACTTATTGAGATGGGTATCTCCAAGGACAATTAAGGAAACGTTCAATCCTCCGAAGGATTACAGATATCCATTTATGGAAGAGGAGTAGGATTTGAAAAGATGAAATGAATTAAAAACCGCACAATAGTGCGGTTTTTTTATGCCTTGTTTTCTAGAAACTGCACCAGCTTAGCTACAGCGCGGCCACGATGAGAAATAGCATTTTTTTCTTCTGAAGACATTTCGGCGAAAGTCCGGTTGTAACCTTCTGGAATAAAAATTGGGTCATATCCGAACCCCTTTTCTCCTTTCAGTTCCGAGACAATGGCTCCATTTACTATCCCTTCAAATTGATAAGTCTCTCCTTCCAGATTTAATGTAATCATCGTGCGAAACCTTGCCGACTTATTTGAATGAGTTTCTAGTTTCTTGAGCAGTAGATTGATGTTTGCCAAATTGTCTCTTTCATTACCTGCATAGCGAGCAGAGTAAACTCCTGGCTCTCCATTGAGTGCTTCAACCTCGAGCCCTGTATCATCAGCAAAGCATGAAATACTATAGTTAGCTGTGACAAAATCAGCTTTAATCTTAGAGTTCTCAGAAAGTGTAGTTCCTGTTTCCGGTATTTCTTCGGTACAGCCTATTTCATTGAGCCCAACGATATCATAATCACTTATGATTTCATTGATCTCTCTAAGCTTATTCTCATTATGCGTGGCAAAACAAATTTTCAAGAAACTCTATTTAAGGGCGGATATTGACCAACTCAAATTCAAAAATCAATGGAGTGTTTGGCGGAATACCTTGATTGCCTTCAGCGTCTATACTACTGCCCACGGTTCCATACCCTACAGCCGACGGAATCATGATCAACCCTTTTGAGTTAAGTTCCATCTCCAGCATAAGATTCCTCAAACCACTTCTAAATCCTGTGATAAAACTGAAACTTATACCCGTTCCGTCCTCTTGATGATTGAAAGCCATAGGTACATATAGCCTATTCAAGGTAAAAACAGGATCACTAATCGCTCCATCCGAAGTATTGAGTGAGTCCAGGAGTTCTTCATAAGTTTTGTCTGATTTAGCCAGCAGGTCATCAAAAGATATACCATTTGCGACATAGTTGAGACTATCTGATTTCTTAGCCACTGCTGGATTAGTGGTATCAAATATTTGATTAGTTGTAAACTTTCCCACGTAGTGTACCGATACGATTTCGTTGAATTCAGGAACTCTAACACTTGTAGATGGATCCCAAACTACTCTTCGTACACCGTTATCCTGAATAACTACGTCATCAGCATTTATACCATTTTCTGCATCAGCAATGTAGGCATCAAATATTTCGCCTTCTGTTTCAGCTTGAGCCAATGAATCCAATCTCGCTTGTTCTTCTTCCTCTTCACCTTCAGCAGCATGATCCACACATCCACTAAAGTATACTAAGCCGCACAAAATTGTGACAAGCAAAATATGCTCCCTAAACTTCATTCCCATTTCACTAGTCAATTGCTAATAAATTAATATCAAATTTTAAATCCTCTTTGGGTGTAATAGGCCCAGATCCAGATTCCCCATATGCCAATTCCCAAGGAATATATAAAGTACCTGAACCTCCCTTCCTAAAATATTGAAGTCCCTCATTCCAACCTGCGATTATTCTATTATCCCCGATCCGAAAAACAAAAGCTTCATTTCGATCATAAGAAGAATCAAATTTGCTGTCATCCAAGTGATATCCTGAATAATGAACAGTAACTGTTTCTCCAAACTTCGCAAGATCTCCAGTTCCTTCTTTATTAATAATATAGATCAAACCAGAACTCGTAATTTGATAGTCTGATTCTGTAATATTATTTCGCTCAAAATACTGTTCGATAGTGGGATATGAAGATATGCTTGGGCTTTCATCGCATGATAAAAAACCCAAGCTCATCAAGCCCAGTAAAATAAATACTCTGGATTTCATTAAATTTTATTGTATGTCTACCAATTCAACATCAAACTTTAAGATAGAGTTCGCAGGAATACTTCCTGTTGCTCTTTCCCCATAAGCTAATGTACTTGGAATGTAAAGCGTTGCCTTAGCTCCTTTGTTAAGAAGAGCAATGCCTTCATCCCATCCCATGATCACTCGTCCTTGTCCTAAAACAAATCCGAAAGGCTGCCCCCTATCATAAGATGAATCAAATTTAGTTCCATCAAGCAATGTGCCATTGTAGTGCACAGAAACTTGTTTGCCAGCTATTGCATTGTCTCCTTCACCTTCTTGAGTGATTACATATCTCAAGCCTGATTCCGTCGTTTGTGCAGTAATATTGTTTTCAGCTAGAAAAGCATCAATAGTCTCTCCATCTTTTTTGATAATTTCAGCAGATTCTTCCAATTTTTTAGCTTGTGCAGCTGCCATCTCTTCTTTTCTTTTGGCCTGAGCTTTTTCATACTCCTCTTTTTGGAATGCCTGAAACTCTTCAGTTGTCATCATAGAAACAACTTTGGCATAAAAAGTCATGTTGCCAGCCGTATCCAAACTATCAGGAATGGCAGTTTTGAAAGTGTTTTCAAATAGGTCCTTTGTAGTGACTTCAAAAGTGGCACTATCTCCTACATTCAGGATTTCAAGCGCCTCGTACATAGTACCGCTTGTTGACCAAACTTCTTTGATATATTGAAGTGGAACGGGTGCTCCTGCCTTTTCAGAACTCCATTGCTCGTTTCCATTTCCGTTTAAGTATTTCATATTCAGCCTTAGAATGGTGCTGTCTACAAGTGCAGTTCCTTCACCTTTTTCAATGACCTTTACTTTAATACCTGACTTGGTTGTTCTTTCTTCGCTACATGCAATAGATAGAATTGATATGGCCAATACGGCCAAAAGCGCGTTATACTTCATAATTTAATTCCTTAGTCTGTTTTAATACAAGTTCTCTAAATAGTTTGATGGTATCTTCCAAGCTTTCCTTGGTAGCGCCACCCGCAGCATTCTTATGTCCGCCGCCATTAAAATATTTTCTACATAATTCATTCACCGGAATATCTCCAAATGACCTGAATGATATCTTTACTACATCAGGGTCTTCAATAAATATCGCTGATACGTTTATTCCCTCTATAGCCAAACCATAATTAACTAATCCTTCTGTATCTCCGGTTTGGTATTTGAATCTCTTTTTATCCTCCTGGGTCAAATAAAAGTAAGCCACATTCGTCCCTTCAATTATTTCTAGTCTTTCATTCAATGCGAAACCAAGCAATCTCATTCTGTCCAATGAGTTGCTGTCATAGATTTTATGACTGACTTTGGATACATCTGCACCTAATTCCATCAAATTAGCTACTATATTATGTACATGTGGCGTAGTTGACGGATGCTTGAAATTACCAGTATCAGTCATCAGACCAGCATACAGTGCCTCAGCCATACCTTTGGTCAATTTTTCTGTATCACCCAGCATTTCGATCAAGTCATAGACCAACTCAGCTGTAGCTGCCGCCTCGGTACTCCAAAGGACGTACTTGGCAAAAGTCTCAGGATTAAGGTGATGATCAATTAAAACCTTTTCCGCATCAGAATCAGCAACCATCTGGCCTAACTCGCCAATTCTGTTTAGACTTGAAAAATCCAAACAAAAAATCAAATCAGCATTTTCAACTAGATATTGAGCCTTTTCTTCATTCCCTTCAAATATCAACACATCGTCATTCCCTTCCATCCAATCAAGGAATTTCGGATAGTCCGTTGGAGTAATGACACAGACCTGATGGCCTTGCTTCAGTAAATATCCCGCAAGTCCCAAAGAAGATCCTAATGCATCCGCGTCAGGTTTGATATGGGTGGTGATTACTATTCGCTTAGGAAGCTCTAGTAACTCTTTAAATGCTGCTAAGTTTTGCATCGATGATGTAAAAAGAAGATGCAAAAGTGGTGAAATTAATCCGAAATGCAAAAGACCGGTGATACTACAAATTACGATAAGTCAGGAATTCTTTTGATCATCAAAAATTAGCCCTAATTTTGCGGGATTTTTAGAACAAATAAGACTTAAGTTTAAATGGCTAATAACAAAACATTCACCATGATCAAGCCTGACGCATTCAGTGCAGGCAATGCAGGTGCGATCACCAAAATGATAGAGGAAGCAGGTTTTTCGATCAAAGCAATGAAGTTGACAAAACTTACTGCTGAAACCGCTGGAAAATTTTACGCAGTGCACAGTGAAAGACCATTCTACAATGATCTTTGTGCCTATATGTCTTCTGGAGCTATCATCGCGATGATTCTTGAAAAAGACAATGCAGTAGAAGATTTCAGAAAATTGATCGGTGCTACCAATCCAGCAGAAGCGGCAGAAGGCACTATTAGAAAAATATTTGCTAAATCAATTGAAGCGAATGCCGTGCATGGGTCTGACTCAGACGAAAATGCAGCGATTGAAGGTTCTTTCTTTTTCTCTGAACTAGAGAAAATTTAATTACCTCTCAAATAGGAGAATATATTATCCCGTTCAGGTGAAAATCTGGGCGGGATTTTTTTATTTCTTGAAAAACTTGCTTCGAACCCATCGAGGTAGAAATATGGCACCGAGCAAAAGGTAAGGGTAATAAGACATCAATCGCCAGAATATACTCGACACGAAAGTGTAGCTATCCAAATATTCATTAAAGAATTGATTAAAAAAGAACTCTGCCGTACCCGAACTGCCTGGAGTAGGAGAAATCAACATCACAATCCACATGATGATCTGCCGGCTAAAAATAACCATGTGCTCAGGAATTGTAATCTCGGTATATGCAGAAACTAAACTGTTGAGCATTAAATATCTTGCACACCAAATAAAAATAGTAGCCAATGATATTTTAATCCAGTACTGAGCCATTTTTCCCTTGATCTCACTGGAGGCTATAATAATCTCATCGCCGTATTGGTTGGCTTTCACCTTCCATCTTTTCAACCATTTCATGGAAGTCATCTTCAGCAGAAACCACTTAAATGCTCTGGGCTTTGCAAAGAGGCCGTATGACATCACCAATGTATAAACCGCTATCAGCCCATAGCTCAAAAAGAAGAAAAATTGTAAACTGCTACCAATTTGCAAATCGAATGTTTCTACTGAAGGAAATATGACTCCTTTTGTAAGTAGCATAACAATGGGGGCGGCAACCACAAAGAACAGGTTGTCCAATATTGCCGTTAACATCACATAAGCCAAGGACTTTCCGAAATTAATGCCTTCGTAGGTAAGAATAAAAACAGCTACAGCTGTCCCTCCTACCACAGATGGCGTAACTGCTGATGCAAACTCCCAGAGTATGATCACCACAATACTACTTTTCCAAGTCAGTTCCTGGTTTGTCAAGGTTCTAATTCTGTAAGCATATCCTGCATCTCTTGCTAATAGCACCAAAAAAGCCACAAAAACAGATGACCACTTGGCATCAAAAATCAACTTTAGATTATCCGAAGTAATGTTGTCGTCGAAATAAAATAAAAGAAATACAATGCCCAGTCCCAGTAGGATTGGCACCCAGATATTGTTAGGATTAAGGACTTTGAAGGCGTTCTTCTTACTGATCTCCATCAATCGGCCGCTACGGTCTCCGTTTTTTCTATCCAAAAATTATTGAACCCTTCACCTATAGTGATTTGAATTTGTTGCATTTGAAGCAACTCTAAGATGGCTAAGAAGTTAAAAATTACCACGATTTTTTCAGGCTTTTCGGCCATTACTTCGGTAAACGCCATGCGAGGAGTTTTATCCAACGAGAAAAGTATATGTTCCTTTTGGCCAGAAATGGTATATGGATATTGCACCACTTTGTGCTCTACCTTATTCTGTTCTGTCTCGTAGCGGTGAAGTACTTTTTTGTAGACTTTTAAAATCTTGAATAGATCCAGATTTTGCAACTCCGCCTCCACATTTGACACCTCAGAAAGTGCGCGAATTTCCTTAGCTAAATTTCCACGCTTTTCTCTATCTAATCGATCAGACTCTAGTTGCACTAGCTCAGCAATCACCGATTTGTATCGCTTGTATTCCAGTAAGTGCCTAACCAATTCTTCTCTAGGATCAATTTCATTGCCCTCTTCATCCAAAACAGGTCTGGGCAAAAGCATTTTCGACTTGATCCGCATGAGCGTAGATGCCACCAAAATAAACTCACTGGCCACTTCTACATTCATCTTTTCCAGATGCTTGATGTAGTCTAAAAAATCGTTGGTGATTTTTGAAATTGGAATATCGTAGATATCAAGCTCATCTCTTTGAATAAAAAAGAGTAGTAGGTCGAAAGGACCTTCGAATAACGGTAGCTTGACTTCAAATTTCAACAGTAATACATTTTGTCAGTTTCAAAGGTATCACGATTACTTGATTTGAAAAAGTAAGTCTCTATTTTGATTTTGGCTTTTTGTAAATAGGTACCGCACTACACGCCTCGCCATACATCAGACTGGACACAATAGGACTCAATAAACGAGTGATTTCGACATAGGCATATTCTGGCACCGGAAACCGACCACAACCTTTAATAATCACTTTTTGGTCTTTATATTTTTTTAAATCAATCTTTGAAAGGGCTTGCTGAAAAAGGTGGTTTTCTAAATGTGACAAATCACCAAACACAAGATTCTTAGCATTGGGCTCTAAGGCTGAAGACAATAGCATATAGGCCCAAGTTGGCACAATAGCATCTACACTACAGTGTACGGCTACATTTTTGTTTTTGTAATCCTCCCAATTGTGCTCCTTTACAAATGCCCTAAAATCCTTTTCTCGGAGCACCAGTTCATTAAACAATTGATCCTTAATGTCAATCTGTACGCGAGGAGACTGATCATAATACTGCTCCAAATCGAAATTGATCAATGCACTTTGTGCTACCCTATTTACTATTTCGCCTTCCATTATTTGAATGATGATGCGGTTCTAAACTCTTTTAAATAAAACGGCTCGAAGCTAATTACGTTTTCGAAAGACTCAGTTTTATATTTCTTAAAAGCCAACAATGCCACTTCTTCAGCTGACGGCACTATATGGTCAACAAAGTACGCATTCTGATGAGTAATCACTTCTTTGGATTTGTCTGAGCCATCTCCAAAAAATAAGACCTTTTGGCTATTAAGGATGTCTTCATAAGCGTAGTCTTCCAAAATGACCGGAGCCGTTGGCTTAATTGTGTTAAAATCTTTATCAAAAAGTGCTGAGTAAACTTCCATCCGACGTGCATCCAACATGGGACAATACACCACGTCGTCTGTTGATCTTCTATACATTTGATAAGCCATCGCTTCTAACGTATTCACTGCGATCAATGGAATGTCTAGCGCCAAGCACAAACCCTTTGCCGCCGATACTCCAATACGCAACCCAGTGTATGATCCAGGACCTTCAGCTACCGCCACAGCAGACAATTCATTCATTTTACAACCGGCATTGCCCATCATTTGTTCGATCATCACATGCAATAAACTTGAATGCGATTTCTCTATAGAATATAGTTGTGATCCAACAAGAAGTCCGTTTTTCAACAAGGCCACAGAGCCACTGCTGCTAGATGTATCTATACCAAGTATTAAAGACACTGAATTAAAGTTTATTGATTTAAAATTTTTGAATAAGCTTGGGCATCTGCAAGTATTTTTGCTGCCTCCAAAACTGCTGGATCATGATCCAAGCTAGCCTCTAACATCCCTTTATGAAAATAATATCTACTTACAATTTCTTCTTCAAGCATGAATTTGATGTCGTCTTTGAAAGTAGTTAGGTAGTTTTCTTTTAAGGTCGTCACCTTGGCCCTTAGCTTTTCTATGGATGGTTTCATACCGTCATAATATTTTTCCTTCTTGGCCATCTCTTCTAGTGCTTTAATTGCATCATCCATCTGTGAGGAAAGGTTGAATTCTTTTCCTTTAACCCAAGTTTTAAATGCTTCATATTCATTGTCGCTCAACTCAAATTTTCTGGGCAAAGCGATCTTTTCATGGCTATAGGCATACTCAGTTGCGTAATCAAAGATTAAATTCTGACTCACCATGTTGTACAGTAAGTTCGAGAATTTTTGAGGAGCTACTTGGATATCAGGTTCTATCCCGCCACCATCGTATACCATTCTTCCTTTACTTGTTTTGAATGCTACTTTTAGTGAATCAGGGATTTTGCCTACACTCCCATCTTCATTTCTATGCGAATAGTCAATCGCTTGAATACATCTTCCGCTAGGAATGTAATATTTCGCTGTTGTAATCTTAAGTTGTGCATTGTAAGGCAAAGGTCGTGTGGTCTGTACCAACCCTTTACCAAAAGTTCTTGTACCTACCAAAACACCTCGATCATAATCCTGAACGACTCCTGATACAATTTCAGCAGCTGAAGCAGTCGCTCTACTCGTTAAAATCGCCAAAGGAATCTCACCATCTGCAGTGGCGTATGGCGTATTATATGTTTTGTTCGAGGATGTAATTTTACCTTTAGTACTTACTACTTCTTTGCCCTGTTCAACAAATACATTTGCCACCTTTACTGCTTCACCTAGCAATCCGCCAGGATTATCCCTTAGGTCCAATATAATCTTGGTCGCTCCGGCTCTTTTTAAACTATCTAAGGCATTTTTCACTTCACTTCCGGCATCGGTAGTGAAATCTGTCAATTTTATGAATCCAGTAGTTGCATCGTACATCCCGTAAAACATTACATTGTCTATCGTTATTTTAGACCGTTCCAATGTAACATCAAATGGTTTGTCTTTACCATAGCGCTTAACCGTCAATACTATTTCCGACCCAGGTTGTCCTTTAAGCAATTCACTTATTTCTGATGAAGATTTTCCCTCAAGGTTCTGATGATCTATTTCTAATATTTCGTCACCAATTTTCAATCCTGCGGTGTGCGCCGGATAACCAACATAAGGCATAATGACTGTATTTGCCTCTTTTCGTTGGCCAACAATGGCTCCAATACCGCCATATTCACCAGTGGTGGCTGTACGGTAATCTTCGATGTCACTTTCAGAAATAAAAGCTGCATAGGGATCAAGAGACTTCAACATGGCATCGATGCCATCTCCGATCAGTTCTTCACTAGAAATTTCATCTACGTAATGGAGATTCAATTCCCTAAAAAGGGTGGTGAAAATATTAAGGTTGCGAGATATTTCGAAGCTATTGTCTCCTCTGAGCCAAGTAAATGAGAATAACCCAACAAGCAAGGAAATACCGACTACACCTACAACTATTCTCTTCATATCTAATGAAATTTACTTATTCAATTTGGACTTTAAACGCCCAAAAGAATCGACAAGTTTGGATTCTACAAAACTATATGGATGAATCTCTTTACCAATGTAAATATAGGCAATCAACAAATATTTACCGTCAGGCAAGAGCTCATCGAGAAGATGCTTATTTAGTCGATACGATTCACGGATCAATCGTTTGATTCGATTACGATCAACAGCTCTTTTGAAATTCCTTTTGGAAACACTTACCATGAACTGATGGCATGTAGCATTTTCATCTGCCAGAAGAAACCTAACAGAGAAGGGATAAAAATAAAAAGATGCTCCCTTGGCAAAAAGAGCATCAATTAATTTTTTACTACTCAATCTTTCCTGTTTGGGAAAGGAGTATTTTCTATATGTATGATTTGTTCCTTCCATTAAGAAGGAATAAAGCTAACCAAGATTCTTATTTCTTGTGCTTTCTTTCGTCAGAGACTGTCAGTTTTTTTCTGCCTTTAGCTCTTCTTCTTTTCAAAACAGCTCTGCCGGCCGCATCTTCCATTCTGGCTTTAAAACCGTGCTTATTTCTTCTTTTTCGCTGAGAAGGTTGAAATGTTCTTTTCATCTTATATAGTATTTTTTATCTCTAGATTTCCAAATGCCCCTAACTACTCTTCTGACGCAGCTTGAAAAAATGGAGTGCAAAAATAGAGAGCTTTTTGACAATAACAAAGTCTGAATCAGATAGTTTGGGTAAGAATGCATAATAAAAGTATGCGTTCTTGATATATCTGTTCCAAATCCCGAATATTTGCGCAAACAAAGACAAAATTATGATTGATTGCCACGTTTCATTTCCGAATCCATTAACCCATCTTTTACACATCGAACTGAAATTTGATGTGAGCAACCAATCACTAGTCGATTTTATTCTACCCACTTGGCGTCCTGGCAGATACGAACTAGCGCCATTTGTAGAAAACATTCAAAAATTCAAACCTATGGATGAGAACGGCCAACCTCTCCTATGGGAAAAGACACGACCTAACATCTGGACCGTTGAAAGCGGAGATTCAAAAGAAATAACCATCAGCTATCAGTACTACGCCAACAAAATGGATGCAGGCAATTCTGTTTTAGATGATCGCCAGATTTACATCAATTTCATCAACTGCATCCTATACACTAAAACTCACAGTAAAATTCCGATCAATCTTTCTATAGATATTCCACAAGAATACTTAGTAAGCTGTAGTCTTGAACAAACGGCAGTTGGAAGCTTTCAAGCGAATGACTATTTGCAATTGGTAGACTCACCGCTATTGGCTAGCTCTGATCTGAAAATTCTAAAGTACGCCGTAGAGGATTACAACTTTTCTATAGCGATTCTAGGGGCTTGCCCTTTTCCAGATGAAAAAATTATTGAAGTTTTCAAGAGATTTACCGAGTCGCAAATAGCGACCATGGGAGGGTTTCCAACGCAACAGTACGATTTCATTGTACAGTCATTGGACTACACCCACTACCATGGCGTAGAACACCAAAATTCTACCATACTAGTTTTAGGTCCGAATGATGAAGCCCACAAAGACGCTTATTACGAAAAATTGATGGGAGTAGCCTCTCATGAACTATTTCACACCTGGAATGTAACCCGTATTCGTCCAAAGGAAATGTCGCCCTATCAGTTCGACAAGGAAACCATGACCAAGACTGGTTTCGTGACAGAAGGGTTCACCACCTACTACGGCGATCTATTTTTGAAACAATCTGGTGTTTTCAATCAATCGGAATACTTCAAAGAGCTGAACACCTTTTTTGATAGGCATTTCGAGAATTACGGAAGACTCGAAAGTACTTTAATTCAATCCAGTCAAAATTTGTGGGTGGATGGATACAAAAATTTATTTCCTTCTAAGAAGGTCAGTATCTATGTGAAAGGGGCCCTTTGTGCTTTGATTTTAGATCTGACCATTCGCAAAAACACTAACAATGATGCCTCGCTAATTGACGTTGTAAAAAAACTGTACGAAAACCACACTTATCAGCAAGGCGGCTACACACAGCAACAGGTTTATGAAATATTAGGGCACACAGGAGGCGCAGCACTGAAACCACTTTTGCATACGCTATATGAAACCACGGAGAGTCTTGACGACCATCTAAAAGAAGTACTGAAAACCGTAGGTTGCGAACTAAAACCAAAGGTTCATGCCAATGAATTAACCAGCAAAATTGGCATAAAATGGCAGGGCAATAAAATCACTGAAATAGCTCCAGGAAGTCATACAGAAGAATATTTATCTGTGGGTGATGAAATCCTAGCGCTTAATAGCGTCCAATTCAAAGACGAAGGAATGTCGATCTATAATCAGAATGAATTCAAGATAAAAAGAGGAGCCAGAACATTTGATATTATAGTACCTACAACTGCGTCTGCCTATTATAATTCTTATAAAATAGAAGTTCAAAAGAATGCCTCGCAAGAACAATTGAAAAATTTATCTCTTTGGTTAGGAAATATTTAGAAATAAATTTTGGCTCAGAGGCTAAAAACTTACATTTGCTCATGCTTTACTATGTGGTGAATATTAATGGGTCTTTTCTAAGATGAATTTCAAAGCGTTGCTGGTAAGATTTCTAGTATGGCGATTAAAGCATATTAGCAACAACAACTTCACCTTGATGCTGAGCGGAATAGTAGGGCTAATTGCAGGTTTAGCTGCAGTGACACTCAAAGAATCCGTCCATTTCATTCAGGCCATTCTCAAAAACTACATCTACACCTCCGGGTTCGACTTCTTATACCTGTTTTATCCACTAGCCGGAATTGTCCTTACCATGGTCATTTCTCGATATATTCTAAAAGAAAAACTAGGGCACGGGATAACACAGATCCTATTTGTAATCTCGAAACGATCCAGTATCGTCAAACGATCGATGATGTATTCTCGAATGATAACTAGTGCGATCACCGTAGGATTTGGAGGCTCTGTAGGACTAGAGGCACCTATCGTAGTTACCGGCTCTGCCATTGGATCGAATCTGGCTACGCTCACCCACCTTAACTACAAAAAAAGGACCTTACTAATTGCCTGCGGAGCATCAGGAGCCATTTCTGCGATCTTTAACTCCCCTATCGCAGGTGTAATTTTTGCTATTGAAGTTATTCTTACGGACGTAACTATCAATAAATTCATACCTATTCTGCTTTCATCGGTTACGGGATCGTTGGTTTCTCTTTCACTTTTGGGGGATGACTTATTATTTTCTTTTAAACTAAAAGACCCTTTTTTAGCTGAGCATGTCCATTACTACATTTTTCTCGGCATCGCCTGTGGAATTGTATCCGTGCACTTTACTCGATTGACTTATGTCATTGAGCGGTGGATCAAAAAAGTTACTAATGACTGGAGTAGAGCAATGGTCGGAGGAATCGGATTGGCGCTTATTGTACTTACCTTCCCTCCCATCTATGGCGAGGGCTATGACACCATCAAGCAGTTGCTCAATGGCAACGATGATATTATTTTCAACAATAGCCTGATCTACGGCGGAACAGACAAAACGCTTCTCATTATCATTCTATTGTTTGCCATTCTTGTGGTCAAACCAGTAGCTTCAGCCTTAACCATTGGCTCTGGTGGAAGTGGAGGAATATTTGCACCTTCCCTTTTTATGGGAGGCATCGCCGGCTACCTATTTGCTAAAACAGTTAATTTCATCTTACCGGTCACGATTAGCAGTAGTAATTTCACTTTGGTCGCCATGTGCGGCGTAATGAGCGGCGTGCTCCATGCACCACTTACCGCTATATTTTTGATTGCAGAAATAACTGGCGGTTACGAACTCTTTGTCCCTCTCATGCTAGTAAGCGCCATCTCATTTATCACTATTAGCTATTTTGAAAAACACTCGTTGTATACCAAGAGTCTAATTGAAAAAGGAGACCTCATTAAGCACGATAAAGATCGACAGGTGCTTAGTCTGATGAAGGTAGACAAAATCATAGAATCAGATTTGCTAACCATCATGTATGATGCGAAACTAGAGGACATGATTAAGTTGATCAAAAAATCTAAACGAAACATTTTTCCTGTATTAAACTATGTCGGCGGCTTAGAAGGCATCATTACTTTGGATGATATTCGAGAAAAGATGTTTGATGAAGAAGCCCGCAAGAACATTGTAGTAAAAGAAATCATGCAACTACCTCCAGCCGAAGTTCATCCGGATGATTCTATGCAAACAGTGATGAACAAGTTTGAGATTACGCAGGCATGGAACCTGCCTGTAATCGATGAGGGACAGTATATTGGCTTTTTATCCAAATCTCGTATTTTTAATGCCTACCGAAAAAAACTGATTAATCAAGACAAAGAATAAAAAGTTTAATTTCTCATTCTTTGTACTATTCTTTGATTTCAGATGCTGATATTTTGTAACAAGCCTTCCTTTTCCACAATTTCACAAAGCCCGAATATATATAATTAATTAAATTACAGATAGTTACATGCATTCAATTCAATGATGTGGATAACTTTCAATTTTGTGGATAACTTTTATCAATTCTTTAGATAGTACTATTTACTGAACGATTATATGTTTGTACAGCATTTTTGCAACTATCTATTTTTGAGTACGTTACGATATTTTACAGATAAACAGCTATTTCTATCGTCTATGAAAAGACACAAAAAATTACTTCTGATTGTCATTCTTTTTTTATGTTTTGTTGGAAATAAATCCCTCGCTCAAAGCATTGAAGTTATTAAATACCCAGACTTAGCCAAGCTGATCAATACGCCTTCCGAAAAACACAAAGTAATTAACTTCTGGGCCACTTGGTGTCGGCCATGCGTAAAGGAATTACCACAATTCCTGGAATTATACGAAAAGTACAATGATGAAAACCTAGAGCTGAGTTTGATTAGCTTCGATTTTGTTGAAGATTTAGAGAACAAGTTGAAACCATTCGTTGACAAAAAAAACATTGAGGCTAAAGTGTATCTCTTGGATGAAACTGACTACAATGCCTTTATCGATAAAGTAGATCCATCTTGGAGTGGGGCAATTCCTGCCACCTTACTTGTAGCAAAAGGAAACTCAAAAAGAAAGTTTATAGAAAAAGAATTCACGGAAGACGAACTAGAAAAAGTCTATCTGAACTTTATTAAATAACACGATTATGAAGAAAAATATACTTTTAGTTTTTGGTTTAGTTGCCGTAGCAGCCATGCTCTTTGCTAGTGGCAACAAAGAAAAAATCGTAAAACCTAAAATTGGTTTTAATGTCGGGGACAAAGCCACCGATTTCAAATTAAAAAATGTAGATGGACGCACTATTTCCATGGCAGACTACAAAGAGGCCAAAGGATACATTGTGGTTTTCACTTGCAACACATGTCCTTTTTCAAAAATGTATGAAAAAAGAATTGATCTACTGAATCAGAAATATGAGTCAAAAGGGTATCCTGTTATTGCCATCAATTCAAACGATGTCACCAAACAGCCTGGTGATTCCTTCGACGAGATGGTTAAACGGTCTAACGACAAAGGATATTCATTCCCCTATCTATACGACGAAAGTCAAGCGGTAGCCACGGCTTATGGTGCCACACGCACCCCTCATGTTTACGTCCTCAATAAAAATTTAAAAGTCTCTTACATAGGAGCCATAGATGACAACCATAAAGACGCAAAGGCAGTAACCAAAAAATATGTTGAAGATGCAGTAGACAGCATGCTTGCAGGTAAAGCGGTGAAAACCAGCTCAACCAAAGCCATTGGCTGCACGATAAAATGGAAGGACGTTTAAGCGTCTTTTTTCTGATAATACAATGTTGAGCAATTGGTTTTGTTCAACATTTTTTTTGCCTCAGCAATTAATCCATCCTCAGTAACGGCATTAATAGCTTCTGTTCCTTTATTGACCAAATCTGTGTCTCCAAGCAAAGTATAATAAGCCAAACTCATCGCTCGATTAAGTAATTCTACTTCAGAAAAGACATGAGAAGATTCTGCTTGCATTTTTACTTTTTCTAATTCCTCTGACTTCAACCCGTCTCGCAATACGGCTTCAATTTCAGCGTCAACTACCTGATCTACTTCCTCGAACGTAACTTGATCCTTCAGTTTGCCTGAAATCACCAACAATCCTGGTTCGATTGATCCGGTGATGCTCGCACTTATTGAGTTTAGAAGTTTTGATTCCTTCACCAGTTTAGCATATAGTCGAGAAGACTTCCCTCTTCCTAAAACATCACTTAAAAGGTCAATCGTATGATATTTTTTGTGTAGCCTTTCCGGCATATGATAAGCTCGGTAGAAGGCATTCATCGGCACGTTTCCTTCCACGGTTTGGCTACGCTCTTCTGCCTGTGTTGGTTCCTGTGGTAAATTTCTATGGTATGGCTCACCAGCTGGAATAGGTGCAAACCACTTTTCAGCTAGCGTTTTGACCTGTTCCAAAGTAACATCTCCCGCTACCACCAATATGGCATTGTTGGGTATGTAAAATTTCTTGAAGAAAGCCTTCACATCCTCCATGGTGGCGTCTTCTATATGTGAGATTTCTTTCCCAATCGTGTTCCATCGGTAAGGATGGACCTTATATGCCATTGGTTTCATATTAAGCCAAGCATCACCGTAAGGTTGATCAAGATACCTTTGTTTAAACTCTTCAATCACCACCTTTCGCTGCACCTCCAACGACTGTGGATCGAAGGCTAAGCTGAGCATTCGATCAGATTCTAACCAAAAGGCAGTTTCAATATTATTAGAAGGAATAGAAATGTAATAATTGGTATAATCGGGAGTGGTGAAGGCATTATTCTCTCCTCCAACTTTCTGCAAGGGCTCATCGTAAGAAGGAATGTTCACAGAGCCACCAAACATCAGGTGCTCAAACAAATGAGCAAAGCCTGTCTTATTTTCATCTTCATCTCTGGATCCAACATTATACAGTACATTGAGTACAGCCACTTTCGTAGAATGATCTTCATGGACTACTACTTGAAGCCCATTATCCAAAACAAATTTTTCGTATTTCATAGTTTTCCTTCTGGCCGTAAAAATAGAACTCAATGAGGGAATCTATACTATATTGATACATTCAATAAAATTTCTCTTTGAGCCCTTGCCAACTCAACCAAACTGTTAGATTTGTGATTGGCTCGTCCACAAACAATTGTTAAGCAACCCAATACTTACCCGATGAAATTTGATCGAAAGGAACTTACCGACCAACAACTTCTTTCATTTTATAAAGACCTATTACTTCCAAGACTCATAGAGGAGAAAATGTTGATTTTACTACGTCAAGGCAAAATCAGCAAGTGGTTCTCCGGCATGGGACAAGAAGCTATTTCGGTTGGATCTGCCTTGGCGATGGAGCAAGATGAATATATCCTGCCTATGCATCGCAACTTAGGCATATTCACTACAAGGAAAATTCCATTGAATCGGTTATTCGCCCAGTTTCAGGGTAAAGCCAGTGGATTTACGCAAGGAAGAGATCGCTCCTTTCATTTTGGCTCAAAAGAACACCACTTGGTGGGAATGATATCTCACCTTGGCCCTCAGCTCGGAATTGCCGACGGAATCGCGTTGGCTCACAAACTCAGAAAAAACAAGAAGTCCACACTGGTTTTCAGTGGAGACGGAGGGGCCAGCGAAGGAGATTTTCACGAAGCATTAAATGTAGCTTCTGTATGGCAGCTACCCGTCATATTTGTAGTGGAGAACAATTGCTGGGGCTTGAGCACGCCGAGTAACCAACAATTCAACTTTGACTCCTTTACTCAAAAAGGCCCGGGTTATGGCATCAAAACCAAACAGGTCGATGGAAATAATCTTTTGGAAGTCTATCATGCCATCTCTGAAGCTTCAAAGTCAATAAAGAAGAAACCAGAGCCGTTCTTGGTCGAATGCATGACGTTTAGAATGAGAGGTCATGAAGAAGCCAGCGGGACAAAGTATTACCCAGAAGGTCTACAAGACCAATGGTCGAAAAAAGACCCTGTAGACAACTACGAGAAATTCTTGACCAAAGAGAAAGTGCTCAGCAAGAAACTCAAGTCAGAGATTGAAGGGGAGATAAAAAAGGCAATAGATGAAGGTTATAAAAAAGCCAATGAAGAAGATGCGGTGTCTGTTTCTACAGAGAAAGAGCTGAACGACCTCTTCTCGCCTTTCGAGCAAAAAATAATCGCTCCGAAGTCTAAAAAACAATCGGACAAACGATTTGTAGATGCCATTTCAGATGGGTTGCGACAAAGCATGGAGAAATATTCAGAAATGGTACTCATGGGTCAGGATATTGGTAAGTATGGTGGTGTATTCAAGATAACCGAAGGATTTGTAGATCAATTTGGCGAAGAAAGAGTGCGCAATACTCCGCTTTGCGAATCCGCTATTATAGGTAGTGCTTTGGGTCTTTCTATCCAGGGAATTAAATCAATGGTCGAAATGCAATTCGCTGATTTCGTTACTTGCGGATTCAATCAGATCATTAACAATCTGGCCAAAATTCATTGGCGATGGGGACAAAATGCCGATGTAGTTGTACGTATGCCTACTGGAGCTGGCGTAGCAGCAGGCCCTTTCCATTCTCAATCGAACGAAGCTTGGTTTTTTCATACGCCTGGTTTGAAAATCGTCTACCCTTCCAATCCATATGATGCTAAAGGGTTATTGAATGCAGCGATTGAAGACCCAAACCCTTATTTGTTTTTTGAACATAAAGCGCTGTATAGAGCACTTTCAGAAGAGATTCCTGACGACTACTATACCGTCGAGGTGGGTAGCGCTAACTTGGTGCAAGAGGGGTCTGACCTTTCAGTAATTACGTATGGTATGGGCGTACACTGGGCAAAGGAGATCACCAAACAACTTGACATAGATGCTGATGTCTTAGACTTAAGAACATTACTCCCTTGGGATAAGGAAGCTATTGCAACCACAGTCAACAAGACCAATAAAGTGATCATCCTTCACGAAGACTGTTTGACTGGTGGCATCGGTGCAGAATTAGCTGCCTGGATTAGTGAACATCACTTCCAAGATCTCGACGCTCCAGTGATGAGGGAAGGAAGCCTAGACACGCCAGTGCCTTTCGCTGCGAATCTTGAACAGAATTTTTTACCCAAAGACCGTTTTAAAAACAAATTAAAAGCCCTTTTAGAATACTAAGCCCCTAACTTTGTAGCCTCTTATATTGAGTTCAATATATTTGTTAACTTCCCGTTTATATTGCGTAGAGAGGATATATGTTAAACAAGCGCTGGTATGTTTTTTTATTATTCGTAGGCCTAATAGTAGCCTCGGCACATACCTCCTACGCGCAACTTTTAACTGATCGAAACAAGCTTAAAACCGCTAGAAGGGAAACTGGTTTTCTTCAACACAAAAAGAAAGCTAAAATCAAGGGGCCAAGTGGCAAACACAAAACCATCGCAGCCGGAAAAACTAAGTATTCCAAGACATCAAGTAAGGAAGGCTCCAGTCGAGGCATAAATCCTAAATATTCTGTAGCTAATGCCGGTCAGGTAAAGGGTAATAAAATTAGTCCTAGATACTCGGTAGCTAACGCAGGCCAAGTTAAGAGCAAGAAGGTTAATCCACGGTATTCTGTAGCCAATGCCGGACAGGTAAAAGGTAAAAAAATAAATATTCGATACACTCAGAGCCATGCCGGTGCAGGTATGGATAGAAAAGTTAGTCCTAGATACTCCGTGTTGAATGCAGGGCAGGTTAAGGGCAAGAAGATCAATCCACGATTTACTATTGCAAATGCAGGAAATGTAAAATCGAAAAAAATAAGTCCTCGATTCACTCAGACCAACGCAGGAGAAGTAAAAGGAAAAAATATCAATCCACGATATTCGCAATGGAAACAAGCTGGCAAAGTGGTAGTGGTAAAACCAAGATTTACCGTGCCTCCAACTTATAGCCGAACCAAGCCAGCCGGAAATCGAAACAAAGGCTTTTTGCCTAATTTCAACTTGTACAGAAAACCTGCCAAACACAAAGCAGGCCCGAATTCACAGTACGCTGGTGTGATGAAAAACAAATATCAAAAACCTTTGGCTGTGGGTGATCACAATCAAAATATCAAGAGCTATACCAAGTTCTCCAATCGAAATTTGCGCTTCTCTCCCAATGCTCAAATGGCCAACTATGAGTTGAAGACTAAAAAAAGACGGAAGAAGAGCAGTATGCACCCAAGTGCTAATTATCTCTCAGCCAAATATTATAAGAGCCGTTCAGTTCGAAATACCAAAAGAAAGTTTAATGTGGTATGGGTTCGCATGAACGGGAACAAAATCCAACCTGACGCTGTTAAGAAAAAAACTAAAAAAGCTAAGTTCGATAAAGACGAAATCGATATTTGGAATAATTAATTATGAATTGGAATCAACTAACAGCTAAAGATCAAATAGATCAGATCAAAGCTAATTCTTCAAACCAACCCGCTCTTATTTTCAAACACAGTACAAGATGCAGCATCAGCGCTATGGCCGAAAATAGATTGGAAAGAGCATGGAATACAGAAGAAATTTCAACCATGGAAATTTACCACCTGGATTTGATCCAGCATAGAGATATATCTGATTATATCGCGAGCACGTTCAACATACCACACGAATCGCCACAAGTCTTGATTATATCCGACGGTGAGTGCGTCTATCACAATTCACACATGGGCATTGCGTACCACGAAATCAAAAGAATATTTGACTCTTTAATTACCGCCTAAATTAGGATTCTTCCTTTTCCAGTGAACAAATCATATGGGCCAGTTTTTTGGCCTTTTTTCCATACATCAAGTGAATCATGTAGAAAGTGATCGGAATAGCCACAAGTAATCCGCACGCCATACCAATAATGAATGATTCTGGGTTTGTTGAGAATTTGACATAAAAGTCATCGCCATCCAAATATAAAACCACACCCATCATTAAGGGCACTAAGACAATAGATGCTATTTTATAATGAAGGATAAACCTTTTCACCATTTTTTGAATGGTATAAAGGTAGGCCAGCACCGAACTGTCAATCTCCTCTTTCTTTATGCTATCTATCAAATTTCGGTAGTAGAAGTAAAACAGCAAATCTAGAATCAACAATCCTACTCCTATAGTCCATTGATCAGAAAAGATCATACCCAAACCAATACTTGTAAGCACTACAAGATTGATCCAAAGTTCAAAGGATAGAGTCTTTATAAATCTATACACTAGGCTATCGGACCCCTTTCGAATCATTTCTTCGATTTGCGGCTCACTGAATGCTTTCACATTCTTGGCATCACCTTGCTTCCAAATGTCCTTAATGTCCAAATCTTTCATCGATGATCTTTTTAAGTTGTGCCTTTACTCTATTCACTTTGGCGCCCACATTGGTAACAGTAATACCCAAAATTTCTGCCATTTCCTTGTAGCTTTTTTCCTCTAGGTAAAGAAGAATAATGGCTCGATCAGATTCTCTTAAAAGCTTTATTGCCTTATAGAGCTCCTGCACTCTTTCCTCTTGTAGTGCACTATCTTCATCCACTACATCCGGGATTTCTCTGTTTTCAGTTGGAATGGTTCTTTTCTTACTTCGAAGTTGCGACAAGCAAACATTCAAACACACCCGGTATGTCCATGTGCTCAGCTTCGAAGCGCCTCGAAATGTATCAAATGAACGCCACAATTGGACAATGCACTCTTGATAATAGTCATTGAAATCATCGGTACTATCCGTATATATCCGACAGACCTTCGCAATGATGCGATGGTTGTTATCCAAAAATCCCTGAAAGTCAGATTTCATATACGATTGATTTCAAGAAGGTAGGTTGATGGGAATTGTATTTTATTACAAACTACCTATTATTTTATTGGCATTCGCTCAAACGGTTTGTTTCTATCGAATAGATAACGATACGTATGATGAGTTTTTCCAATCTCTCCTCCTACCTGCTTCACTACCAAAATCATTTTTCGATTGAAATCACCTATCCAGTTCATTTCTAATATAGGATAACGCTTGTAGTCCTTCTGAACCATTTGTGCTGTGGCCATAACCAATGCGCCATCCAGTCCCTTACCCTGATGAGCAGGCGCCACACCAAACACCAATCCGAGCATTTTCTTATTGGTCTTTCGCCATTTGTGCCAAACGAATTTGAGTTTACCGATCAGGTCCAATTTGCCATTGACATGTTTGAAGATTTGATTGACTTCTGGTAGGTTGAGATAAAAAGCCACTGGCTCACCTTTGTAATAAGCAAACCAAATGATCTTCTCATCGATGATGGGTTTCATTTGCTTCATGATAGCCTGAGACTGCTCTTTGGACATCTCCGCTACACCGTCATGATTGGCCCAAGCCACATTATAGACTTGCCGAAAATCCTCTGTGTATTTCTCCAAATTACTCAACTTCATATGCTCAAAAGAATAATCTGGGTCTTTATTGAGTACGTCCGCTTTTTGCATAATCCGTGGATGAAATGGATCAAAGGTGTTTCTAATGAAGGTAAACTGCTTAAAATAGACTTGAAAACCGTAATTCTCAAACAGTTCTTGATAGTACGGAAATTGATAATTGCATTGGTAATTAGGCTCAATATCGAATCCATCGACGAGCAGCCCCCACCACTTGTCTCGATCACCAAAATTGATCGGACCATCCATGGCTTCCATTCCTTGTTCCTCCAGCCAAGCTTTGGCCGTATCAAACAACAGGTTGGCGGCTTGCTGATCATTGATGCATTCAAAAAAACCACAACCACCAGTAGGCTGGTCATTATCCTTATCTTTTATTTTATCATTGACAAAGGCTGCTATTCGACCAACAATCTGACCATCAGTTTTGAGTAACCAACGTTTGCATTTTCCCCATTTAAAAGTCTTATTCTTCTCTGTATCAAAAACAGCATGAACATCTTTATCTAAAGGACGTATCCAATTTTTTTCATTCTTATACAAGCGCACAGGCATTTCCACAAAATCCTGTTCCTCACGTTTGCTTTTTACCTCTATCAATTCCATGCCCTAAACTTAAACACACCATAGGGTATTGACAATATTTGAAGTATGAAGAAGAAAAATATCAAGTCTTTAGAAAAAAATTTCACCTTTTTATACCAAGCCTTTGGAAAAGATAAAAAGCAGTTTACTTTTGCAGACCATTACAAAATGGTCCGTTCGTCTAGGGGTTAGGACGCCAGGTTTTCATCCTGGTAACAGGGGTTCGATTCCCCTACGGACTACAGTAATAAAGGATGGAAAGTCATCCTTTTATTTTGAAATAATTTATAGTCCGTTCGTCTAGGATTAGGATCCTAGCCGGCCGCACCAGGTTTTAATCCTGGTAACAGGGGCGGTTGGCCGATGCCATCGATTCCCCTACGGACTACAAAAATTTGGAACGCCCGTCGTTCCTTTTTTATGACAAAGTAATGGTCCGTTCGTCTAGGGGTTAGGACGCCAGGTTTTCATCCTGGTAACAGGGGTTCGATTCCCCTACGGACTACAAAAGGAAGCTCAAAAGGCTTCCTTTTTTGTGTCCAATCATTGCCTTATAGACCTCTTCAAAAAGTAAGACGTTATGTGTTCCCTTGGCAGGTAAAAACTCTCGAGCTTGTTAACTAAGAGCAAACCTAACTGATAGCAGTTAACTCATTAGAAGGGCTCTCATGGAGCGAGGAATTTATCAAAGTCCTCCACCCTTTCGCAACAGATTTGTTCCATCACTTGCTGTAGCTGTGTTTTGAGCAAGTTAATAGCGTGATCTCCGCCTTGCGCACCTAGGGCTGCCACACTATACATGAAAGTTCGACCAAGAAAGCTGAACTCCGCTCCGCTGGCCATGGTTCGGGCAATATCAGGCCCTGATCTAAGCCCACTGTCCATCATCACCTTGATCTGGTTTTTGTAAGCTTTGGCAATCGACCTCAATGGATGGATGGTGGACTGACCAGCGTCTAGTTGTCTCCCACCATGGTTGGAAACAATGATACCATCCAACCCTAACTTTACTGCTTTTTCAGCGTCTTCCATACTCGCTACACCCTTCAAAACGATTTTCCCTTTCCACATGTCCCGGATCGGGGCTATTTTTTCTTCATTTAAGCGACCGGAAAACGTTTGATTCATATACAAACCCAACTGTTTCATATCCAATCCTTTAGGCATATAGGGCTTCAGTGTTTTAAATTCGGGCTGGCCATGAATCAACGTCCGCAATGCCCACTCCGGCCGAGTCATGATTTGCCTGATATTCCGAAATGTCATTCTAGGGGGCATGGCTAAACCATTGCGAATATCTCTGGGCCGAAAACCGAATGTGGGCACATCAGCCAACAGCACCAATACAGGACATTCGGCTGCAGCCGCTCTTTTGATCACACTGTCTCTTAACGCATCTTCGGCAGGGTGATACAACTGAAACCAAGCCTTCCCTTCTGTCAATTCACTCGCACGCTCGATATCCATCGTGGTGACCGTACTTAATATAAAAGGCACATTGTGCTTGTGTGCGGCTTTTGCCAATATTTCCGGAGCCTGAGGCCACATCAATCCTTGTAGGCCAACAGGTGCAATTCCGAATGGCGCATCATATACATGACCAAACAATTCAGTTTTCATCTCTGACCGAGTGTGTTTGGATAAATATTGGGGGATCAACTCTACCTCTCGAATTTCCCTAGTGTTTTTATCCAAATTAACATCTTCATTGCATCCACCATCCAAGTATTCGAATGCAAATTTTGGAATCTTCGTCTTGGCCCTATTTCTAAGGTCTTCAATGGATGGATAATTAGAATTGTATGTCAATTGCATCCTTAATAACTACTCGTTCATCAAAGTTTCGATTTCGTCCAGATCAAGTGGAATATCTTTCATTAGATTAAGGTTTCCATTTTCCTGAATGACAATATTATCTTCTAATCTAATCCCTAGATTCTCTTCCGGGATGTAGATGCCAGGCTCTACAGTAACTACCGTTCCTGATCTTACAGGCTTATAAAAACTGCCGACATCATGCACGTCTAGCCCCAAAAAGTGGGAAGTATTGTGAACAAAGTATTTGCTGTAAGCAGGCTGATCTGGATGTTGATTTTTAATATCGGTCTGATCTATCAATCCCAATTTAAGGAGCTCCTTTTCCATAACTAAGCCTACCTCCTTGTTGAAATCGGCAAGGATGACGCCCGGTCTTAGCATATTGGTAGCTTCGCTTTTTACCCGATGCACCGCCTGATACACTTCTTTTTGTCTTTTCGAGAATCGGCCATTTACGGGGATACTCCTGGTCATGTCTGCATTGTAGTTTCCATACTCAGCAGCTACGTCCATCAATAAAATATCACCATCCAAACACTTTTTCTTGTTCTCAACATAATGTAGGATACATGAATCTCCGCCGCTTGCTATGATTGGTGCATAGGCAAATCCTTTTGATTTTTGTCGGACAAATTCGTGAATGAATTCTGCTTCTATTTCATACTCCGCTACACCTGGCTTCACAAATTTTAGTATTCTTCTAAAACCATCATTCGTGATATCACAAGCTACTTGCAGCATTTGAATTTCTTGGTCTGATTTTGCTGATCGAATGTGATGCATGATGGGTGCAGACCTTCGATACTTATGGTTGGGGTACTTCTCGTGACACCACTTTGAAAACCTATCATCTCTTGTTTCTACATCCAACATGGCACGTGTATGCTCATTGGCATTGATGTAAATAGTTTGTGAGGCTGTGGCCAAATCATTAAAAAGTCTATCGAACTCGGACAACCACTGCACATTCTCAACACCAGACAAGGCTCTAGCCTCATCTTTGGTAAACTTGTGCCCTTCCCAAACCGCAATCAAATCATTCGTTTCTCTTATAAAGAGAATCTCCCTCAGTGCAGGATCTGGAAAATCAGATCTTAACACTAGAATTGTTTCTTCCTGATCGATGCCTGTCAAATGAAGTACATCCGTGTTTTGTTTAAAAGGCATCACGCCATCCGCACTGGTAGGCATGATGTCGTTGGAATTGAAAATAGCCACCGAATCAGAAGTCAAATGCTTTCTGAATTCATTTCGGTTATTAATATATACCTCTTTGTCTAATGGTGTGTATTTCATATCTGTTGTTTAATGTATAAATAAAGATATCCCCAAGGCATCGTGAGGTTAGACTATCAACCTCAGACACCTTGAGAATATTTCACCAAGAATGGATTAGCTCTGACTGAAACGGGCAGTAACTACCAGAACTAATCAAACCCTATTTTTTATATGATTTTACCTGTTGTTTGGAGGTGCCCAGCCCTTCTATTCCCAACTCTACGACATCTCCATCTTTGAGATAGGTAGGTGGATTAAGCCCCATGCCCACCCCAAAAGGAGTACCGGTAGAAATAATATCTCCAGGAAGCAGCGTCATGTATTGACTGATATAGCTGACCAGATGCGGGACATCAAAAATCAAATCTGAAGTGTCGCTATCCTGCATCATTTCGTCATTCACTTTGAGCCACAGTTTTAGATTGCCAGGATCAGCTATCTCGTTTCGGGTCGCGATATAGGGTCCGATAGGTGCAAAAGTATCTGCACTTTTTCCCTTTACCCATTGGCCACTACGCTCGAGCTGAAAGGCTCTCTCACTCACATCATTGTGTAGCACATATCCTGCGATATGATCCATGGCATCTGCTTTTTCAACATAGCTAGCTTTTTTGCCTATGACAATAGCCAATTCCACTTCCCAATCGGTTTTCTGACTTCCTTTTGGAATGATAATATCATCATTAGGTCCCACGATAGCCGATGTGGCCTTGAAAAACAAAACGGGCTCAGCCGGAATTTCCATGCCGCTTTCTGCAGCATGTTTGGCATAATTCAATCCTACACATACGATTTTTGAAGGTCTTGACAATGGCGAACCTAACCGAATTGATGCATCAATTTTAGGCAAAGTATCTGCTTGTGAAGACACTTTTGAAGCCAAATCAGACAATGCGCTTCCCTCAAAAAAAGCCTCGTCATAATCTTTGACCAAACTGCTTACGTCTACTCTGGTTCCGTCATCCAACAGGACGCCTGGTTTTTCATTGCCAACCGATCCAAATCTTATCAATTTCATACTACTTCCTTTACTCTATTTAATAATTCAACAGCTTTCTCTGCGGCCAATGTTTGCAATTCTGTGATGCTATTTCCACTATGCCATGCCGTATGACTAGTTACGACGACATTTTTCGCCTTCAACAATGGATGATCGTTCGCCAATGGTTCTTCTTCTACCACATCCAATGCTGCACCGGCAATCACACCATTATTCAAAGCATCTGTGATATCCTTGGTATTGATTAATCCTCCACGGCTCGTATTGACTACGATACTGGTAGGCTTCATTTTTTTGAGTACCTCAGCATTCACCAGATGATGAGTAGCTTCAATCAGAGGACAATGCAAGCTCACAATATCTGCTTGCTCCCATATCTGATCTAGCGATACTCGTTCTACCTGCAGCGCTTCAAACTGTTCATCGGTTAGCCCTGGATCGAAACCGATCACTTTAATGCCGAAGGCCTGCGCTCTTGCGGCTACTCGCTGGGAAATTCTCCCTAGACCTACCAAGGCCAATGTAGACTGACGTAACGGTGGCAAGGTCATTGGTGAGGTGATCACCCAGGTGCCCTGATTGATTCTGTCCCAAGTAGAAAGAATCTGTCTCTGCGAAGCAAGCATCAATGCCACAGTATGGTCTGCTACCTCATTGAGACAATAGTCGGGTACGTTGGCTACAGGGATGTCTTTGGCTTTAGCCGCATCCAAATCAATATTATCCAACCCAATACCATATCTGACAATACCCTTGCATTGTGTCATGGCTGCGATGGCTTTGGATTTTACAGGTGCCCATTGGGCTATTACCAAATCAGCATCACTCACGAGTACTGCTACTTCATCCTCAGTTTTGCATTGCGCATCTACCACTGTATGACCCGCTTCTTCTATGATCTTTCTTTCTATGTCAATATTTGGAAAATTCCAATCCGTAATTACTACTTTCATTTCCTCTTGTGTTTGTATTTTTATAGCCTGATTCAGACCATACTTCTATCTTACTTTTCTCCGTTACTTCAAATAATCGTGAACTATTTCACCTTCTACTAGTGTGAATTCTCCTTTCCAAAAACAAGCATGACCTTCTTCTACTACCGGTAGTTTATAGATGGGGGCTTGCATATTGGCTCTAAGGCTGACCGAACATGGGTCTATCCAACTTTCTGCAATCTTCACATCGGCCAAATTGCGAGATGTAATTTGCCGAATGGCCGTCTGGCCATTGATATGATTAATCACCTTATAATTTAGATTGACTGAGAAGTCAAAAGTCATATCTTTGAATTGCTGAATGGTACCTCGATTTTGCTTGTAGGCCATGGTGCCATTCACCACTTCGATGCCATTGCGCTCTAGCGAGCCAATGATCAGGTCTCCGTGAAAATCTACTTTTGGATTTCCCCATTTTTTCGGCTGTCCGTGTACTTCTCTTCCTTGCGAAATGCCACCGTCGCTATTCAAAAACAAAAAGGGTGAATAGCCACCAATCGCTTTGCCTGGCAACTCCGCATCTAGCATCACATTACACTCCTGGTATTTACCCAGATAATCTGTGTCGTTCATGTTATAGATATGAACAAGCACCCATTCGCTTCTGAGCTTGAGCGGCTCAGGTAGAAATTTTTCGGCCGCCTCTCTGTCTGTTTTGTACGACAGTGTCAAAACCTCCACATCTCTAAAAGAGAATGGAAAAGGAGCTGCCAGAGGCGCTCCTATAGGCGTAGACCAATGATTGTTTGATTCCACTATAATTACTTTTTATCTGACAACCTTGGCGCGTGATCCGGCGCTTTCTTTCCTACTCTCTCATAGTATTCAGCTGGAACCTGCTTTGGATCTTTATAGACGAGCCACTTGCATGGTGCTTCCGAATCCGGGTTGTACTCAGTGACTCTCATTGGGTGACCATAGTTTTCTATAGATAAAATTTCGTTGACCATGGTACAGTGTGTACAGTAGTAACTGATGTCTTTTTTACCCCAGCTCCAAGGCTGCTCTTTCTTGGTGCAGCCAAAAACCTCAGGGGTTTTTACTTCGCCTCGATCTACTCTTTGTCGAGCCACTCCGCCACTTCCGCAAGAGTCGAGCACTAAAGTATACTTTTCATCGTCTTCGATCACCTCTATATCCCCTTGTCTATCAGGCCCCATGAGGTGACCTCGAAGACCTTCGATGGTGAGCTGAAGTTGTGTTTCCACATCTTGCGACATCACCTTGTCGTAGCGATCTTTGTAGTAGCTTCCCAAAATGGATCGGTAGGCTTTTTCTAACTCATCTTCTCCAAAATTGTCAGCGATATAGGTAAAAAATGACCAAGCCCAGTTGGTAAACATATCATGCACCACTTCCCACTCTAGTCGAGCATATTCAGTGATTCGTTTGGCTTCTTCCAAATCGCCTTTTTGCATAGCTTCATAGGCCAAAGCCAAAGAAGACTTGCCCACTTCCAAAGGTGGGTCTTGTCGCAAATCTCTATTGATAATATCTGATTTCGATAATTTCATAACTGTTCTATTTTTTTGAATTAATTAGCTGTTTAGCATAAAGCCTCCACAAACATTGATGTCCTGTCCAGTAATAAAACTCCCTTTTTCAGAAGCCAGAAATACGATCAGGTTGGCTACATCTTCCGCTTCTCCTAGTCTGCCTAAAGGAGTCTGTGAAGTCCAGGCTTCTGCTAGTTCACTTGCATTTTTCCCAGTAATAGGAGCCAATTCCGGATACAAATCATCCCACATCGGAGTCATGATCGGGCCTGGGCTTACGGTATTGACCCGTATGCCTTTGGCACCGTAGGCCAGCGCCATGGACTCAGAGAAATTGCTCACACCGGCTTTGGCTGCAGCATAATGTGCAGACACAGCGCGTCCTTTTCGTCCGGCGTTTGACCCTAGATTGATAATAGTGCCGCCGTGATCCATAACCTCTGCTGCTCCTACGGCCACTTGAAACAAGGCCCTAACGTCTATTTCGAATACTTCATCCCACTCTTCAATGGTGATTTCGTTGAGTTTGTTGAAATGACAAACACCTGCAGAATTGATTACGATATCAATTCGGCCAGTCAGTGCCTTGGCTCTCTCGGCTACAGTTTTAGCACCTTGAGCGTCCTGTAGATCCTGTACAAGTGCATGGTGCTCTCCGGGCAATTCCGCCAAGACTGTGTTTAGTTTTTCTTCATTTCTTTCCACACCTACAATGGTGCATCCCTGCTCAGCCAATTGCTTGGCTGTGGCTTTTCCAAACCCACTTGCTACGCCAGTGATGAGTGCCACTTTATTTTCAAATTCCATTTTCATCTCTTCTATTATCTATTATCCCACAGTTAGACTTGGATGCTTTCTCTTGATGTCGCCGTCATAAAGCGGCAAAACCAAATCCACTTCTCTTTCCATTTTGGCAAACAGCCTATAGTGCTCTTCTATCGATTCGCTCAAGCCTAGAGGTATCTTATCTTCAAAATTTCTATACTTAAATACTGCATCGGTTAAGCCCACCACACCTTCTTTGGTCTTCACTTTGAATAACATGGAAGAGCGATGATGCCCTCCACAAAACCAAGAGGTTATCCCTGGCAAAAACTCAGTTTCTTCATCAGGCAACAAATTGATTCTGGCGGCTGCCTCTTGTTTTACCAAATAGCTGATCACATGATCCGGAAACAGTATATTTCTTGGCAACTGTGGAATCTCAGGATCAGGCGCATGGAAGTCCATCCAGCCCTTATGTGAGACCCAAATGTTGGCATTTGGAAACTGATCCAATCCACCTGTTGCATAAGATGTAATCGGCGTGATAATGACATCGGTAATTTCTTGTGGAGTGACATCGTTTTGAGCCAATGCATTCACGATCCAGTTGTCCTCGGTGATGATAGGTTCGTGGCCATGCTCATTCATGGCTTCATAAGCCCAATTAGTCCAAAGCGCATCGAGGGCGGAATAATCTTGGGGGAAGCCGGTATTGAGCAATACCTTGCGATCATCACCTTCGATCAAAAAGGCCCAAAAAGTGAGCATTTCCCACCCGTAGAGTTTGGTCATCCAATATACTTCGGCAGCAGGCACATTAGCCTCGCCCATTTTGAGTGCAGTTATTTTGTAGTTGTTCATCATAGTTGTGCATTCCACCCGCCATCAACAAAAATTGTAGAGCCTGTGGTGTATTCGGCTTCTTTGCTGGCGAGAAACAAAACAGCCGATTCTACATCTTTTGGTTTTCCTAACCTGGCCACTGACAGCTTTGCATCAATCCAAGGCTCTACTGATTTCAAATCCCTTGACTCCTTATCATTGATATCTGTATGAATCCATCCTGGCGCTATACTGTTGACCGTAATGTTGTGCTCTCCCAATTCGATGGCCATCCCCATTGACAATAAACTTAGTCCGGCCTTCGACACACAATAGTGTGTTTGCTTAGCATTTGATCGGTAAGCCCCAACACTGGTAGTAAAAATGATCCTACCTCCATCTCCTTGTTTGATCATTTGCTTGGCAGCTAACTGTGTGACCCTGAATGGACCATTGAGATTGACATTCATGTGTCTATTCCAATTGTCCAGGGAGATATCCATAAACTCTGTGAACTTACAAATCCCACCATTACTGATCATAATATCTATACCACCCAAGATATCAATAGCCTGAGCGACCATATCTTCTGTTTGCTTTTCATCCGCTATATCAGATTCTATGTGGTGTATTTTCGTATTAAAAGTATCCTCTACCCTTTGGCACTCAGCAACGGCCTTTTCCGTGTCCATATAATGGCTGAATACAATTTCGCACCCTTGCTTCGCCAGGGCATCTACATAGCTCAACCCAATTCCACGAGAGCCACCTGTTATTAATACCCTCTTACCCTTTATTTCGAACATATAAATTCTTCCTACAGTAATTCTTTCATCTTAATGCATTGAATAGGTCGATTCCTATCAATCATATGGTGAAGATCAACATTCATAAAATTTGAGCTGTCCTGTGCTATACTGTGCCTATAGACTTTTTTTTGAAATAGATAAAACTTAAATGATCAGCTCCTTCTTGAGCTAATTATCATTTGAATAATTTCAGGTCAAGATTTCTGCCTACGAAACATTCGGATTCCAGTACATAATCAGTGTTTTTAAGCAAAAAAAATTTATCAATTATTAAAATAATTCATTTTCAAAATAATCATTTTGTATAAAACATTAATCATTATGACTATTCCGAATAGCGTTTCTATTATTCAAGTTTGTAATGTGCGAAATGGCAGCAATAGACCTGTGCATTTGCAATTCGTCTTTCGATGAGCAAATTCGGCCAGCATGGGATGCCATTTGGCACAAGAGGAATTTTTCAACAAAACACTTTACGATCATGAAACACGATTTTATACAATTAGATATTTGTGATAATTCCAACACGCCTAAATACAAACAGATTATTGATAGCATCATCTGGAGCATTAAGGCCGGAAAACTTAAATCCGGTGATAAGCTTCCATCTATCAACCAGCTTTCATTTGACTACTATCTATCTAGAGATACTGTAGAAAAAGCTTACCGCTATCTATGTAGTCAGAAAATTATCCAGTCTATTAAAAGAAGAGGTTACTACATATTAGATGACAACACATCTGAAGAAATGAAAATCTTACTTTTGGTCAATGACTTCAATAGTGAGAAAAAAACCATTTACAACGAGATGATTCAAAAGCTTAGCAGTCAAGCTACTGTAGACTATTGCGATTATTCGCTATTCAAAAAAATCATAAAGCAAAACCTGGATGGCTATCAGTACTATGTGATCATGCCAGGCTTCGAAAACAAACAGCAAGAGGAACTCAATGAACTCTTACGTGAAATAAATTCTGAAAAATTAATCTTATTAGATACAAAGGCAGATCAGCTGGCCAACTGCAAAGGTGGCATGTATCAGGACTTTAAGGAGGACATTTACAACGCATTGGTAGAGGCGAGTGCACTTCTGAGAAAGTACGAAAAACTGATATTGATCTTCCCTGAAGATAAAGCCAATACCTATCCGGCTGATATCTTGGCTGGATTCAAACGATTCTGTGGGTTCAATCAGTTTAAATATGAGATCTATAATAATGCCGCTTGTATAGATCCTAAACAATACAAGAAATCCGCTTTCGTGGTACTCGAGGAAGAGGATCTGGTGACTATCATTAAGAATATTCAAATTTCAAAAATGAAACTGGCCAAGGACACTGGTATTCTATCATACAATGATTCTGCGCTAAAAGAAGTGCTTGCTGAAGGAATTTCTGTTATGACCACCGACTTTGTTAAAATGGGACAGGTAGCTGCAGGTATGATCTTGGGACAGGTTTCAGGTTTGGTAAAAAACGATTTTCATTTTATGTCCAGAGCATCGCTTTAGTTTGTCCATGCAATCATTTTGTACAAACAAATAACTATAATTAGTTATACTTGGAAATGGAAAACTATTGGAGATACTTTTCTGGTGACAATGAAAACTGGGGAATAAAGCTTATCACTTGCGGATATGAGCAAATCAACCGTAATGCTGAATACCCGGTAAAAGGTCACCCCGAGTCGCATTTATTCTCTTGGGAGAAAGGACGTACATTGCCGGATTATTACATCATTTATGTTCCCACAGGTGGGGGTGTTTTTGAGTCCAATATAGAGCAGGCTGAAATAAAACCAGGAGATGCCATTATCATTAACAAAGATGAGTGGCATAGATACAAACCCCATAAAGATCTTGGTTGGGAGGAATACTGGATAGGTTTTAAAGGCGAATACATAGAAAGCTATGTAATAAAAGACCTCTTCCCAAATAATACCAGCTACATCAAGTCCATGGGCTACCAAAGTGACATCATCACACTCTTTAATCATATTCTTAGATTAGTAGGCACGCCTGGCAAGCTGATGGAAAAAGTATTGTTTGGATCACTCATCCAGCTGATCAGTCACTTCACTATAGACAACAGTGTGAAGATCAAAACCAATCGACACGAATACATCGTTCAATCTAGCATCGATTTTATCAGACAAAATCTGACCAATGAAATTGACTACAAAAAAATGAGCGAGCGATTCAACTTGAGCTATAGCCAGTTTCGGTTGACGTTTAAAAAGGCTACTGGATTTTCATTAAACCAATTTCTCATCGCTGAAAGAATAAGCCTTGCCCGTAGACTGCTTCAAAATACAGATATGGAAATCGGAGAGGTTGCCCATCGTGTAGGCATCAACTCCGTATTTTATTTTTCAAAATTATATAAAAAGAAAACTGGCAAGTCGCCTTCTCACGATAGGAGAAGTCAAATGACTATCTGAGTCAAACAGGTCAGTACAGGATAAAATTATACGATATACATAGCAAGTTAGCCATCTGGGCCTAAACACAAACGAACCAAAACCTAACACCCATGAAAGGTGAAAATTATGATAAAGGATCAAAGCAGGAAATTTTACTAAGGTTCCTCTCGCATGAAGTGCGAAAACCGATTGCCAATATTATAGGAATTACTCGTTTTCTAACCGATAAAAACTGCGAAAGCGTGAACAATCAAGAATGGCAAAGCAAACTGGATTTTTCATTGTTAGAATTAGACCGTGCTTTGAACGAATTAGAAAATATCTATGACAACAAAAAAGAAAAATACGATTAAGTACACATTACAATTGGCCTACACCTTTGGAGCAATTCTAATCACACTTACAATCTCACCACTTCATGCCCAAGAATCAGAAGTAGAAATCAATCACCAAGGCAAAGACTTCAACATGCTCAAGCATGCCTGGAATGCGCAATGGATCACCCATCCCAGCGCCTCTACCATGGACTATGGTGTCTTCAATTTCCGAAGAACATTTGAGCTCAGCACAGCTCCAGAGTCATTTGTAGTCCATCTATCCGCAGACAACAGATACAAACTCTATGTGAACGGCACTTTCGTAGGCCGTGGGCCAGCCATCGGCGACATTGCCCACTGGCGCTACGAAACCTATGATTTAGCCAAATACCTTCAGGCTGGAAACAATACTGTAGCTGTAGAGGTGATCAACTTTGGTGAATTCAGACATGCCAAACAGCAAACTTTCCAAACCGCGTTCATCTTACAGGGAGACAAAAACAATCCTGTATTCATAGATACCACGAAAGACAGCGAATGGAAAGTCTTAAAAAACGAAGCCTACCAAACCATTCCGTTTGTAAGTGACTCCGTAGGTGGATACTATGCGGCAGGTCCCGGCGATCAATTAGACGGCACCATGTACCCTTGGGGCTGGAACTCATCAGACTACGACGACAACCACTGGCAAAAGCCAAGACTGGCCATGGTCGAATTTGCCGTAGGTAGAGGGTTCCTTTTTGGGAGCACATGGTATCTCGTACCTCGTAAAATCCCATTTCTAACAGAAACAGAAACTCGATTCAAAAAAGTGGCTCAGGCCAATGATCTCACCGTTCCAACCAATTTTTTGACTGGCCAGGCAGCCCTCACAATCCCTGCCAACTCCACGGCTACGATCCTGCTGGATCATGAAATTCATACCATAGGCTACCCAAGCCTGACCGTGAGCCAAGGAAAAAATACCACCATCAAAGTCACCTACGCCGAAGCTTTGTTTTACAAGTCTTCGCATGAATTTAGTGCCCATGGTGGTTGGAAAAAAGGGCCAAGAAATGATTTAGAAAATCAAGAAATCAGAGGGTACTACGACATCTTTCATACCGACGGTGGCGAAAAACGAACCTACCAGCCACAGGCTATGCGGACCTTTAGATATGTTGCTCTGGATATTGCTACTGGAGACGAGCCACTTGTGATCGAAGACTATCACAATGTCTATGTCACCTATCCATTTGAAGAAAAAGCGACATTCAAGTCTGACGACCCTGAGCTCAACGCCATTTGGGATGCGGCCTGGCTTACGCTAAAAAATTCTTCTACAGATCAATTTGAAGACCCCTACTACGAGCAGTTGCAATACATCGGAGATACTCGTATCGAATCATTGGTATCGATTTTCGTATCGGGAGACGATCGATTGATGCGCAAGGCCATCGAGCAATTCGACGACTCCCGCATGCCCAACGGCCTCACGCAGAGTCGCTATCCTTCGTACATCAATCAGGTGATCCCCACCTATTCGCTCCTGTGGATTCAAATGATCCACGACTACATGATCTATCGAAATGATCCGGCCTTCATTCAAAATTTCCTGCCTGGCATCAAAAGCGTATTGGGTTGGTTCGAGAATAAGGTAGACAGCACCGGCATGCTGGCCAATCTGGAATGGTGGAATTTTACGGACTGGAGTGCTGGTTTTCAAAACGGAATCCCTCCCGGGGCAGACGACGGTCACTCGGCCAATGTAAGCTTGCAGTACGCACTCGCCCTGCAAAAATCAGCGGATATTTTTGAGCTACTTGGACAAGATTCGCAAGCCCAAACTTATCGCACACAGGCCAAAACCATCATCGAAGCTACATTAGAAAAATGCTATGATCAGAACGGGGGGCTGATCGCAGAGCGTCCAGAAAGAGACATTTTTTCTCAGCACACCAATGTCTTTGCGATTCTTGCGGATGCTGTACCTGAGCAACAACAAGCACAGCTGCTCGACCGACTGCTCACAGACGAAGACTTGGTACAAAGCACGATCTACTTCAGATTTTACTTGACCCGCGCCATGCAAAAGGCTGCCGGTGCCAATCGCTACCCTGCGAGTCTCAGACCTTGGAAGGACATGCTAGACATGGGCATGACCACCTTTGGAGAAACAGATGTAAATCCCAGATCAGAATGTCACGGCTGGAGTGCCAGCCCATGTTTCGACTTTATTCACACGGTCGCAGGTATACAATCTGTCGCACCTGGATTCCAGAAGGTATGGATCGAGCCTGCTTTCGGACATTTAAACAAAATTGAAGTTACGTTTCCTCACCCCAACGGCGACCTGTCTGTCAACTTTTCAAAAAGCAAGAAAGGAACTATCAAAGGCACCATCACCCTACCAGCAGGTGTGAGTGGAGATTTCAAATACAAGGACCAAACCTTGACCTTAAAATCAGGAGTAAATAATCTATAGAATTTGTGAAAGAGAACATGAAGAAGACCATATTATCGCTAGCTATTATCATTTATAGCCAGATGCTATTTGCCCAAGTCACAGACGTGATTTCGCTCAACGGCAAAGTTTCATTTGAACAAACTAAATCCGCTTTTCCACCGAGTAAATTCACACGAACCATACCGGTACCCGGACTGATAGACTTGGCTGAACCAAAGATCGATCAGTATGAGGCCTACTTCTCTGGCACACACGAGCCACGATACAGCTGGTACAAATTCACCTTCAAAGTACCGAAGTCCAAGCAAAACAAAACGGCTATTCTCACCGCACTCAAAAGCAGATTCAACACGCAGGTGATCCTCAATGGCATCGACCTCGGCAGCTATATGCAAAACAATACGCCCATAGATGTCGACCTTACGGATCACTTGGTCTATGGCAAAACCAATACGCTACTACTCAGACTAGGCGAGCGTGCCTGGATGCCGAAGAAAGCCGCTACCGGATTCGACAGAGAAAAATATACCGATATCCCCGGCATTTGGGACGACATCAAGATCACCTTTGGAGGCCCAATCAGAGTGCACCGAGCCTTAGCGCTGCCAGACATAGCAGGCCAGCAGGCTACGGTCAAAGTACTATTGGAAAACTATGCCAAAGTCCTCGAGCGAAACACCGAATACAGCGCCATAGAGTACACACTCAAAGCCCACATTCGTGAGAAAAAAAGTGGTCAGGTCGTTACGGAGACGAAAACCATCAATGACAAAATCCAATGTCAGATCGAACAGCAAGAAAAAGTATTGGTCTTTGATTTTAAACAGGACATCAAGCCGTGGTCACCCGCTGACCCTTTTCTCTACGAGGCTGTAGTGGAAGTTTCTGCCGACAGAAAGTTTTACGACGATTTCGGCAATCCTGAAAACCTCAAGCCTGCCGACGACCAGTCATGGATCGGACCATCTGACCAGCAAGCCATCACCTTCGGTATGAGGGATTTCAAATCGGTAGAAAAATCTTTCCAGCTCAACGGCGAGGAAATTGCACTGTTTGGATCAACGCTTACGCTCAATAGATTTTTCGAAGACCGAGACAGAGGAAACCTACCTTGGAACAGGGAATGGGTAGAAAAAATGATGATCGAGATACCTGAAGCCATGGGGTGGAATTTCTTCCGTGTCAGCATCGGACTGCTGCCTGAGTTTTGGTACGACCTGGCCGACGAGCACGGCATCCTCATCCAAAACGAATACAACATGTGGAATCTTCGAGGAAGACCAGAGCAATACGCCATAGAATACACCGACTGGATCTGGGCCGATGGTAACCATCCAAGCGTGGTGATCTGGGATGCGCTCAATGAGCAAAAGCAAGAATACATCGGCAGAGAACTGATTCCGGAGCTCAGAATGATCGACCCTACCCGACTTTGGGACTTAGGTTTTATGAAGGCTGTGCCAGGCAGCAGATTGGATGTATTCGAGTACCACTGGTATCCGCTTGCTCATGGCTGGTGGGTAGGAGACGATTTCATCAAACAAACCAGAGAAGCATTCAGATTCGGAAAACTCAATGATAAAGTAGCTGGACTAGAGCAAATGAAACTTGCCAATGCTCCTGTAATTGTCAATGAATTCGCCTGGCTTTGGCAAAATCGGGATGGACTTACTTCTGGTGTAAGAACCTTCGGAAATTTTACAGCAAATGATCGTACGCCATATAAAAAAGACTACGAATACTATGAGCCAGATGGCAGTCAGCTATATGAGAGTAATCGTGATGTGTATGAGTATTACGTAGGAAAAGAAGCTACCGCAGACCAGCGGTGGGCATTTCAAGCTTACCTGCAAGCGATAGAAACTGAAATGATACGTTCTACCAGAGAAGCCGACGGAGTAGCGTCATTCGCCTATCTTACCAACAACAATGGACACACTGGCGATTGGTTTATCAACGACATCAAGGATCTAATTCCATCCCAAGCCCTCTTGTCTCAATATCATGCCACCAGACCTTTTGCCGCTTTCTTGGACATTGAGGATGCTAGATATGTGAAGTCGCCAACCGAACAAAAACCGGGAAGCGTATTCAACTTCAATATCCAAGTGGTGAACGACACCACAGTAGCCAAGACAGGATCTGTTCGATACGAGCTAATGGATGTGCAAGGTGCGGTGGTAGCCGAAGGCATACAGCAAGTAGCTGTTCAGCCTTTCTGGCAAACACTCCTTCCAGTTACTCTTACTCTCCCTGAAAAAGCTGGAGGTTATCTGATATTGACAACGCTGGACGACCCAAATAGCAATCGCATGAAGCAGGTAAGTCTGCGCTACATTCAAGTGGGTGATATCGACAAGCCAGAATATTTCAATTACGAATATCAAAAACCTGAAGGATGGCCGAAATAAAGGATAATAGCAATTTTAAAATTCCAGTTTCCTGGAAAATACTAGGCCTTGCCAGTCTGGTGCAGTGCTTGCCTGTCAGTAGCCAGGGGCAGCACAGCACCCAAAGAAACCCTCAGCTGGAAGAAACGCTGACCCCATTTCGGTTGCCTTTGCCTCAGCAGGACAAGGTAGAGTACCTCTATGGCAAAAAGAAAACAATAACAGGAATAAAAGCGGAGCTGGAGAATGGCATGGGCATACTCTGGCTC
Source organism: Reichenbachiella sp. (assembly GCF_033344935.1). Classification (NCBI taxonomy): domain Bacteria; kingdom Pseudomonadati; phylum Bacteroidota; class Cytophagia; order Cytophagales; family Reichenbachiellaceae; genus Reichenbachiella; species Reichenbachiella sp. Next base: position 4,455,113 of record NZ_JAWPMM010000001.1, read on the forward strand.
GACGACGATGGAGACTTGCAAGAAGGTGACCTAGAAGGCGATCTGGACAACGACTGCCTCTTGGTCGATCTGAACATGGACGGCAAGTATGGCGATGAAGGCGACCTGATTGTGGACTACGTAGATGCAGACGAAGATGGTAAGGCTGACTATCAGGTCATTATAGAAAATGCAGCACGCGACTATACCGGCAAATGGAAGTCACACTACATGTGGTTTGTAGACAATGACAACGATGGCGTATTTGGCTATATGAACTGGGACACTTTTCGATATGAAGGATGGGATCATAGCGGCAAAGCCAATTTTTTCGCTGACTATCATGGGCAAAGCACTATGCTGAAGGTACACATCTCCCCATGGAATATCGACGATTTGAGTTTCAATTGGGAAAACCCATTTTTATTTTATGATCATGATGATGATGGCCTGACTGAGATGGCCATCCGTGTGGTGGATGAACCTGTAGCAATCGAGAAACCTGCAGATCTGATTACCTGGTCCTTCAGCCAAAAGGCATCGCTCGTACAGATGACCTTCGACCTGGACAATGACAATGCCGCAGGCAACGAATTGGATTTCGATATGAGTTTAAAATTTAGTGGGCCAGGGTTCGACTATTCCGATCAAGTACAACCCATCCAATCGCACCCGATTGCTAAAAAATCCGACAAATACTTCGCCGATCCACGTTGGAGACATCTGGATCGGTTAGTATATGTCAATCATGACTCGGCCTACGACCTCACCTTTTCTCGAGGCGAGTGGAATACCTGCTGGCTGGTTTTTGATGAAGATGACGATTGTCATCGATGGGAACGTGTAGAATTCTATGAACCAAGAGAGCCATTCTTAATCGGTGCCGGCAAGGGAGGACTCGACCACAACCCTCAGGCAGATCCATCAGGCGATCGAGGCGAATGGGATCAGGATTTTTCTGGCAAAGGCAATTTGTACGTCTCTCCATTGGATGGCAAAATACACTTATTCGGTGCTGAAAATGGCTATTGGCGCATCGACCAAAATACGCTCAGCTATCAGGGATGGCAGGGCTGGCGAGGACCCAATATCCAACCCGAAGATACTGATCAGTATGAACCAATTCGGTTTGCTACTATTCGCTATGAAGACACAGACGACAATGGATTTTTCGATGAGATGAGCTTCGATATGGACGGCGATCAAGCCTATGAACAAGTCATATCTCTACAAGACCTAGGGCATTCAGATACAGCTACGGTTTTTGAAACTGCCGCAATGAAGTACGAAGATTACACAGTACTATTCGAAAATGTAGCTTCAAGTCAAATGCAGCATGCTTCTGAAATGATGTTACTCGCTGAAAAAGAAAACCTATCCACCGAGTGGTACAACCACTACAAAAAACCTAGAAGCATTAGAGAACAATACCACAATGGATTTTGGCTTTCTTATTATATATTTCAGGATTTGATCAGAAAAAATAGCAAAAATGAAGATCAGCTGGCTTTGATTCGAAAAGCCTATTTGTATTAGACAGTATTAATAAAACAGCATATGGGAGCAATATTAGGTGTCATTTTTCACGCCATCGGCGGATTCGGAGCAGGTAGCTTCTACATTCCTTTCAAGCAAGTCAAAAAATGGAGCTGGGAGAGTTCCTGGCTCATTTTGGGTCTGTCGGCTTGGCTAGTGGTGCCTATCTTAACTGCCTGGCTCACCATTCCAGATCTTTGGCAGGTGCTCAATCAAGCTGAAGCTGGCGTCAAAGGATGGACCTATTGCTTTGGCCTGCTATGGGGTATTGGTGGGCTGACTTTCGGATTGTCCATGCGCTATTTAGGTGTATCCCTCGGCATGACCATCGCTCTGGGGCTTTGCACTGCATTTGGCACACTGATTCCTCCTATTTTCAAAGGGAGCTTTACCACCTTGCTTCAGACAGAATCTGGGCTTATTACTCTTGCGGGGATATTTATTTGCCTGGTGGGCATAGCCGTGGTAGGCCTCGCAGGTGCCCGAAAAGAGAAAGAAACCCAAACAGCAGCTGATGATGAATTCAGCCTTTCTAAAGGTTTGATTGTAGCTACGCTATCCGGTCTATTGAGTGCTTGTTTTGCCTTTGGACTAGAAGCAGGTGCCCCAATAGCTGATACGGCATTTGCTAGTGGAGCCAGCGACTTATTCAAAAACAACGCTGTCCTGGTTTGGATACTTTGGGGAGGCATGACTACCAACGGTATCTATTGTGTGTACCTCAATCGAAAAAATCAAACTTCCGCAGACTACACCAACCCTGATGCACCCCTGACGAAAAACTATATCTGGGCAGCACTTGGTGGACTCACCTGGTATTTGCAATTTTTCTTTTATGGCATGGGAACCACATTTTTAGGAGAAGAATTTGAGTTTGCCAGTTGGTCTATCCACATGGCTTTCATCATTTTCTTCAGTAATCTATGGGGCATCATTTACAAGGAATGGAATGGAGCTTCGAGCAAAACCAAGTGGATTTTGGCCCTTGGCCTAACAATCGTAATGGTTTCAATTCTTATGATTGGCCTAGCCAATACAATTACGCATTAACCATGAAAACCACTCATCGACTTCCATACATTTCAAGATTTGTTCTTCCCATCATAGCAGGGTGCCTGTTTTCTTGTGCCGCTATGAGTCAAGAAAAGGACATACTCACAGTTGGCTTTGAGCTATCCAAACTGGGTAACTATGATGAAGCAGCAATCCAAGCAGATTTTGATACGGTCAAGTGGTCTATTACTAAGGAGAGAGGCGCAATCATTAAAGAAGAATCGAAAGGTCAGGTACTACAAGTTAGCTTTCCCAAAGGAGCTGTGGGGCCCGAACAAGGTGGCATCCAGTTCGTTCGTCCCATCCCTTCCGGCACTGACTATTACCTTACGTATGATATTTACTTTCAGCAAGGATTTGATTTTACAAAAGGAGGCAAACTACCCGGTCTCACCAGCGGAGGAGCTGCCTATACCGGAGGCAAGCATCCAGATAACGGGGAGGGCTGGAGTGCCAGATATATGTGGACCGGTCAGCAAGAGCCCATCGTCTATTTATATTACAAAGACATGAAAGAAAAGTATGGCGAAGGAGTCTATTTGAATGCAAAATTCGTAACTGGCCAATGGCATACCATCACACAACACGTCAAGCTCAATTCGCCAGGTAATCAGGATGCCTTAATAGAAGTTTGGTTCGATGGTAAGAAGGTAGGTGAAAAAAGGAATTTCAGTTTGAGAGAAGGAAATTTAGGGCTTATTGATTCATTTTATTTTTCCACCTTCCACGGAGGAGCGACATCAGACTGGGCACCTAAAAACGATAGTTTCATGAAAATCGACAATATTCGGATTTACACGAATCCATCAAATAAATAGTCCGGCAAATCACAAACCCAACCGTTCTTGTTCGCTTTTGATGTGCTTGGTCACATTCAGGAAGGTATCCACCCACAAGTTGTCTTGATTTTGTTTTAAATATTCGAGCAATTCTCGATGAGCCTCAGCAGAAGTATTGAGATAACCTCCGCCTACACTGTGAAACAAAAAAGTAATCACCGTGCCGTTGGCTTGGGCTTTTTTTACCTCAGCAATCATTTGCTCTCCACTTAGATCAGAGCAACTGGTGCTGGGCATCAGGTAGGGATCTACTTCCTTGAGTGAGGTGGGGACTGGGCTCAGTCCTCTGGCCGCCACAAAAATATGCTGGATACTATCCGAAAAATCCACTCCCTGGATGGTATGATCTACACAGGTATAAGCAAACGTTCTTTCCGTTTTTCCATCCAGTGCGTGTAGCAGTGAGTTTGCTGTATTCAGTTCATTCATCAACTGCGGAAAGCTGTAGCCATCCAGATCGTATTCAGGCCTGATCCATTCAAAATTTCTCTCGCCAGGAATCACCTTTCTACACGGATGAAAGAGCGTGTGATTGGCCAACTCATGACCGTTGGCCGCTGCGACTCTCCATTCTTCAGACCTGTTGGCTACAGATTGTGCGCTGCCTGTCAGATAAAAAGTACCTGCAAACCCGTATTCGTCCAAAGCAGGCACCACGATATCCAAATGACAATCTATGGCATCGTCATAGGTCAATACTACAGCTGCTTGTTTACCATTAGGCCATTGAGGAGACTCTTGCGCCCAAGTACTGTTGGCCATGTTCAGAATGAACAAAATCATCCATCCAAAAACTGTTCTAAATTTCTTTTTGCTAATTACCATGTGATGTTTGAATCAATAAATGAAATTAAGCTTTCAGCCAAAGCTTCCTGTTCGGCTCTACTCGGGTGGCCGGGTGTTCCTTTGTAAGGTACGACATGCGTATACATACGATCATCATTGAGCTGTGCTACAGCTTTTTTGACATACTGCGGCCAGGGAGACCCTTCTTCCGTGATACTCATATTGCCTAGTAGGCAAACCATGTGCGCCTCTGGATTTTTGTTTCTTACTTGCTGAATGAACAACCGGTAGGCCGAAATGATTTCATCCTCACTGGGTTTGAACTCACCGAATCTAGCCTTAAACAGAGGGTATTCCGGTCGCTCTACTAGCCAGCAGTCATTCTGCATAAGGTTTACTACTATGACTTCAGGAGTATATTGGGCAAAGTCCCATACACTGGTGGAATCTTGCGGTATCAATCGATCATAAATCTCCGGCATGGTAAGAGGAAACCAACTGATGGTAATGCCAATGCCGCTTTTGCAAATCGAGTGATACTCCGCTTCAAAATGTCGAGCAACTAGCGAAGCATAGCTCACATAATGGTTCGTATAAATACTGTCTGGCCTGTCCATTCCTGTGGTATCATCTACAGCATATCCAGCAGTGATCGAGTTGCCATAAAACTCCATCTTTCTTTTTCTTGAATGCGCTTTATCCACCTCCATTCGCTTTCCTGTCAGTTCAAACCCCAAAAATGTAGTTTTACCTTTATCCCATTCGGTACGCTTGAAAAGCTCCACACTATGCATGCCTTCAGACAATCCTGCGGCCAACAAATACCTGCTAGACAAGGTATCTAATGGCAGCAAGCGAACACTATCACTGTCAATAATCACATTAAAGTAATTTAAGCCTCTTTCGTCTTGGAGTATCGCAAAAAGGGAATCACCTTCGAAGTTTATTCTGATGGAAGAGCCCGGCCAATACAAATCGGCTTTATCCTTACTTGAATGATCGATTCGGCCGGAATAGCTGATTATCGGATCAGAAGCTGCAATGCTGAGTGATTGATATGATTCACAACTATTTAAAGCTAGAAGTCCTCCTATAAAAAGCAGTAAAGTTATAGGTCTAAGTTTCATTACTTATTCTCCCGGTTCTCTGATTCGATCAATCATCGCTTGTACATCGGATGGCGGCGCTGGGTAAATTCTTGAAATAAAAATGGAAATCACGAAATTTACCAACATAGCGATAGTTCCGAATCCCTCCGGAGAGATACCAAACCACCAATCGTCTTCACCCCCACCACCAAAACCTTGAAGCTTATATTTTACCATATAAAACAACATCAACAACGTGCCGATCACCATTCCGGCTACAGCACCCTCCTTGTTCATGCGTTTGTCGAATATACCCAATACGATCGCTGGGAAAAATGAAGCCGCAGCAAGGCCAAAGGCCAGTGCCACCGTAGCCGCTACAAACCCAGGTGGGTTAATACCAAAATACCCGGCAACAATCACCGCTGCACCAGCTGCAATTCTTGCCCACATGAGTTCCCCCTTGTCGGAAATATTAGGTTTGATCTGCTTTTTGATCAAATCATGGGAAACACTAGTTGATATCACCAATAGCAAGCCTGCAGCTGTCGAAAGTGCTGCCGCCAAACCGCCTGCAGCAACTAAAGCAATCACCCAATTGGGTAACTTGGCAATTTCAGGATTCGCTAATACAATGATATCTCGATCTATTTTCAATTCGTTTTTCGCAGGGTCTGCCACATATTGAATAGTTCCATTCTCATTTTTGTCTTCAAAGGAAATCAGGCCTGTGGATTCCCAGTTTTTAAACCATTGGGTCACATGATCATATTCAGCATTAGACACCGTTTCGATCAAATTGGTACGAGCAAAAGCCGCTATGGCCGGTGCTGTGGTGTAGAGTATAGCAATAAGTATCAACGCATATCCAGCAGAAATTCGGGCATCTTTCATACTCGGTACGGTGAAGAAACGCACGATCACATGCGGCAATCCTGCCGTACCTACCATCAGGGCAAAGGTAATCGCAAACAAGTCAAGGGTGGATTTAGAACCGGTGGTGTATGCTGCAAAGCCCAATTCTCTGTGCAATCCATCAAGCTTGTCCAGTAGATAAGTCCCTGACCCATCCACCAGCTGACTACCAAATCCGATTTGTGGCACCCACTCTCCAGTCAATTGAATAGAAATAAAAATAGCGGGCACCATGTAGGCAAAAATTAAAATACAATATTGTGCGACCTGTGTATAGGTGATACCTTTCATTCCCCCTAATACGGCATAGAAAAACACGATAACCATGCCTATAATAACACCGGTATTGATGGGTACTTCTAAAAATCTTGCAAAAACCACACCTACACCTCTCATTTGTCCGGCTACGTATGTGAATGACACGATCAAGGCGCAGACTACGCCTACGGTTCTGGCAACATCTGAATAATATCGGTCACCGATAAAATCAGGAACAGTAAACTTCCCAAACTTTCTGAGATAAGGTGCCAGCATTAAAGCGAGCAATACATACCCTCCTGTCCATCCCATAAGATAAACAGCACCGTCAAAACCCATAAAAGAAACTAATCCCGCCATGGAAATAAATGACGCTGCACTCATCCAGTCTGCGGCAGTAGCCATACCATTGGCCAATGGTGGCACATGCCCACCAGCTACGTAAAACTCATCGGTACTTCCCGCCTTGCTCCAAATGGCTATGCCTATATACAAGGCAAATGACACCCCTACGATGAGGTAAGTCCAAATTTGAATATCCATGTAGTTAGTCTTGTTTCGTTTCGTGATTGGCGTATTTCTGATCAAGCTTATTCATCAGATAAACGTAGACGAAAATGATCAGCACGAAAGAGTAGATAGAGCCCTGCTGGGCAAACCAAAAACCAAGGCCAAAACCTCCCATTTTTATTTGGTTCAATTCGTCAACCCATAGGATACCAAAACCAAATGAGGTGAGAAACCATATACTCAAGAGAATGATCAGATAGCGAATATTTTGACGCCAATAGGCTTTGCCCTTTTGTTTATCCATCGTTATTATGTTAATAGAGAAATCCTTTAAATCAATTTACTACGAACATGCGATTTATCTTCTGCCCGCCAATGCCAATTGTCAGAATATAAGTTTGACTCCTTAGTGATTTAGAAGGCTCGACCCGGATGATGTCCGCTCCTTGGGAAGACATTCGCAATTTCGCATCTATTTCACGACCAGAAATATCCCTAAGTCGTAAGGAGGTCACCTTATACCCTTTGGTCTTGACAAAGAAATCGCCTGATTTCGATGGATTAGGATAAACCGTGACTGCTTTTTGCAGCTCTTGCTGAACAGTCAACACATCTGATTCGGTCACTGTAAGTTCTATCTCTTCCTCATCACTGAGTGTACCGTCGGACACCTTTAAGGTGAAAATATAAGTTCCTTTGTCTCCATCCTGAGGTTTTAATACCAATTTTCCAGACCCCTTGGTAGTTTCACTAAAAGTAACAAAACTCGGCGCAGCTACTAAATCAAAGCTTAAATCGTCATCTTCGGCATCTGAAGCAGACACAAACACTTCCTTGGTAGCATCTACCGCTACGGTCTGGTTGCCTATATCAGCAAGCACAGGCGAGGTGTTTTCAGTGTTTACTGACAGGTCGAAAAGTTCCGAAACGGACAATGCGCCATTGTCAGCCATGATTCTAATATTTGGATAATCTCCTTCTGAACCTATGCCTGGAGCCAACTCCAACACTGCGGTTCCGTCTCCATTGTCCGTCAAGGTAGCAAATGCCGGAAGGTTGCTGCCCGTGATTGTTAGGGCATTGTCTCCTGGATCTGTGGCCGTAATGTTGATCGTTTTTGTTTCTCCTTCAGCCATGGTCAGATCATCAATAGGTGCAATCACAGGTAAGCTGGAAGAGTAATACTCATAAGCCCCTGCGTCTACCGTACCGTTTGACAATCGATCATTTCCTGCCAGATCCAGAGATGTCAAATCCTTATTGACTCCCACGTTTATGGCAGGGCTTTCTGCTTTTGTCAGATAATTATAGTTCTCAAAGTCCTGGAAATAATCGTCGTAATTAGAAGAACTATTCAGGCCAAATTGAAGGTTTCCTTCTACGGTAGATGTTTCATCGAACTTATCAAATGTAATGTCAGCACCCAGATTATTTCTAATGATATTGTTGAAATTGGTTTGGCCTGTTTTCGAATTGTCATCGATCAAAATCCAAGGAATTTTACTATCAGAATAATGGGGATGCTTGATTACTGTATTGTTTTGCACTCTACTGTTTCGCGCGCCATACAGTGATATACCATGATAATGATTGGTCACTAAGAGGTTGTTTTCCACTACCCATTCATCTGGGTATCCATCAGTGATTATGATGCCTTGCATGGACTCTCCAATGAGGTTATTGTCTATCACAAAGTCGGTAATGGGATCTTCAAAAAGTAGGATTTTATTGAACCTGATAGTCAATCCTTCAGACTTTGGGTCACCAGTTAATATATAAGTCTGGAAGGCATCGTCGTGATTAGTATCATAATCCTCCACATAGCAATCTCGAATTGTATTGTATTCAAAAGTTTGAAATTGACCTAGTCCTCTAATTCCATCTCCAGCAAAGTTGTCTATCAAATTTGAAGTCGCTCTGGAATTATCACCACGCAACGATAGAGCATGGTAGGTGTTTTTAATTGTTGTATGCTTCACCACTACATTTTCACCTCTCATATCCATTCCACCTTTGGCGTTAGCGTACCAGTCGGCCTTGGTCCAGGTCGAGGATTCTTCAGCTGATTGGATCAAGCAGTTCTTAAAGGTAAGGTCCGTACTGTTTACATCGCCCGTAACCAGAAAGCCTTCCTTGCTCAATGCTGACCCTGTTCCATCTATGGTAAGGTCGGCAAATGTCCAATTTTTTGAATTGGCAATGGTTAGTCCATCCAATACTGGATCGTGTCCGCCAAGTGCTTTTACGGTAACCCCATTGTTGTAATTTTTACTCGAAATATACGGCAAGCCGTGATCTCCGGATAGTAAGTAAATTAAATCTCCATCTTCGATTACTTTTCCGGTAGCCAATGCGGTAGCCAACGAACCCCATGGGTTAGCTTCGGATCCATCGTTAGAATTACTCCCGTTGATCGGGTCGCAATATCGGATCGTACCTTCAAAGTTGGTGATCTCAATACTGATCTCTTCAGAATCCTCCAATTCTCCATCAGATACTGTGATGGTGATGTTTTCGGTCAATCCGACATCACCGCTTGAGGTTGGACTTATCGTTAAAGTTGCCGTTCCGTTGTTGTTGTCGACAAGTGAAGCAAAACCTGGCAACTCCTCCGAAACACTAAAAGTAAGAAAGTCGTCGTCTTCATCGCTCGCTGCAATGGTGATACTGGATTCCTCTACATATGAAAGCGACTGGTCGCCTATAGTCGCAAGTACCGGGGCATGATTTTCATTTACCGTAGTACTTCCAGTGACTATCACCTGCCCTTGATCTGGCACAGCCTTCACCAACACATAGTTATCCCCTTCGTGGGTCACCAATGTGGTTAGCCTAGCCACACCATCCTGTAGGGCACTGGCGGATACCCAATCGTTGTTGACTCTAATTTTGACAGTCAATGGAAAGTCGAATACCTCATCCTTCATATCGTCGGTCAATGTAAACTTGATCGAAAGGTCTAATACCTCATCCACTGTCAAACTATGTGAATCTCTTTCCTGGCCGTACTTGGCTGCCTCACTAAATCCGGCGATCCAAAGCTCATCCGCATGATCGTTGATATAGCTCATATGATTTTCAGTATTCGTTTGCAACGTTCCGTTGCTCGTTACTGAGTGGTAATGTGTTGAATACCATCCGCGATAATAGGACGTGCCGAATAGTTTAACTGTTCCTGTCTCATCGAGTAAATTATCAATGTCTTCATCGCTGTTGGTTGCACTCCGGCTATTTAATGCCAAATAATCAATCGAATTGGCTTGGTTCATCACACCAAAGGTGCCTCTCATAGCTACATAGATGTCCCTTGCAATATGCTTATCGTATTCGATGCCGCATGGATAGGCATAAGTCAAAGCTTCACCCGTTGTATTCTCACTAATATCATCTCCGATGCTTTCCAAAGCCGTTCGATACACTTTGTCATTGCTTGTATCGGTTTCGTCTATATCACTATTGATATCGCAATCGTCATGACCATTCACTTCATTTCCTGCATCCAACAAGGTTTGGTATTTGGTCCAGTTAGTCACCTGATTGTCTATAATAAACCAGGTAAATTTCAAATTACTATAAGTTTCTTGCAGCCCAAGCCAAAAACTATGATCGGCTTCAATGTTATCATCGATCGTTATGGTCGCGACTGCTACTTTATCATCATTCCAATAACTCACATCTGCCTCTCCATGACTCGATGGCCACACTTGATCCGTTATGGTAAAACGATCGCCACTAGGTTCATCTAAATTCATCAATTGATTTGGGTCCCTATTTACTATGGATAAGGTAATCGTTTCGCTGTCTTGATCCTCTCCATCGCTAACGGTAACCACCACATCAGAATAATCTGCCAATGTGGATTCCGATATAATCTCAATGTAGGCCGTTCCATCTCCATTGTCTACAAACAACCCTGAAGGAGGTAGGTTGTCAGACACGCTAAAAGTCAACGCATCATCATCTGCATCTGTAGCGGATAGATCCAGTCTGCCATGGCTGTACTGCTGAATATCCAAATCTCCAACAGCAGCCAAAACAGGCGCTACGTTGGGCGCCTGTGCGGTGATGTTGATATCAAAAGTCTCATCGTCTGTATATTCTCCATCAGACACCGTCACTACGATATCTGGATATGTAGCAATAGCGCCAGCGTTAGTAATAGTAATCGATGCCGTGGCATTTCCATGATCTGAAAAGACTGCAGAAGGGGGTAAATTGTCACTGACGGAGAAGGTCAGCGCATCTCCGTTCGCATCAGATGCCGATAGGTTGATCGTTAAGTCCTCTGTAGTTTCTACACTTTGGTCACCTATGGCTGCCAACACTGGTGCTACATTAACCACTGGTTCATGTGTGACTGACAATTTTGCTGGATTAGGATCCTCTCCTCCATGGATTAGAAAAAAATGCGCACCTGTCATATCAGGTTTGTCAATACTTAATCGTAAGAAAACATAGTCTCCAGCCACTGCACCAGCTGTATATTGTGCTTTGAGGTAATTGACTAAATTGTCATTTCCTGATGCTGAGGTTTCTTCAAATCTTTCTGAATCTAAAGTGCCTTGAGCTACATTTTTTTGAAAGTAATCATTTTCGATACCAGTATCACTTCCATTCCCATTTCCAAACACTCCACTATAATGATCTGTTGCTGAAATTGAAACGGAACTGGCGTAATCCAGTCCATATAAATCTACATAACAATCTGCATCTATCCATTCCCTTCCGTAGGATACATATACTTGGAGACTTGCATCGGTTATTTCCTCTCCTGCTGGAATAGCAGGCAATTCAAAAGGAATAATTGCACTGGTCAAATTTCCACTTCCATCTACAGCACTTTTACCAACTTTCATCCCAGATTTAGACGCAAATGCAATTGACTCTGTAAAAGGATTATTTTCTATAACTATTGCAGGATCTGATACGAATCCATCGCCTTCCGGGGCCGTCACCACTATGGTGGTTTGCGCCATTACTAATTGTGACATGAGTACTCCTATCAACCCTACAAAAACTTTCCTCATCATTCCTCTCTTTTTCATGCTGAATGCTAAAAATAATACCTATGATATTTAATTCAAACTTGGCTTATTATCAGTGGCCGTATATAGCTGCCAATGGACATTAAGACAATGAACACACAATTTAAAGGGCCACTAGGATTGGTCTGTCCTGTGCTATATGGTAGCTGTCATTTTGGTAGTCCAACAATCACAGCTATACCTCCGTAATGCGGAAAAACAAAAGACCCAGGCCGTACATTTCTGCACATACCTGGGTCTTTCGGTATTTCAATCAATTAATAGATTATAGACGCTTCGCTATTATTGAATAACCAATCGCTTAGTTACTGTTAATGAAGCGTTAGATAATATCATCACATATTGTCCCTTTGGAACAGAGCGGTTGATGGTCAACTGATAAGGCTGTTTTGATGCTGTGTCGCTCAACTGTACCTGCTGCATCAACTTTCCTGTAATTCCGAACAAGCTCAATTTGCCTCCATTTAGCTCAGCAGGAATTTGAACATTCACTATTCCGTTCACCGTTGGGTTAGGGAATACAGCCATTTCATTTTGTAAGTGAGATACGGAAGTTACAGTCGCTTCCTCTACAGTCACCATGATCGTTTCTATGGCTTGACCCAAACCGTCACTTACTTTCACAACGATATCCTTGTGCTCCCCTAAATCAGCCGCCGCTGGAGTCATTGTCAATTTACCAGTGCCATCTCCATTATCAGTCAATTTGACGAACGATGGAGCATTGTCTGAAATTGAAAACACCAACTGATCGGACGCATCATCGTCTGAAGCCGCCAAGGCCACTTCTGTAGTCTCATCTATCACTGCTGTCTGATCGCCAATGGCTGTCAGAGAAGGTAGAGAATTTTGAACCATCGTTATTTTGATAGTTTCAGATACTGACTCATTTGAATCCGTAACACTTACCACAATATTTTCATAGTCATCCGGAGAAACATCAGCTCCATCTACTTCGATTGAACCTGTTCCATCGCCATTGTCTACCAGCGTCACAAATGCATGCTCACTAGCAATACTGAATGCGAGGTCATCACTATCAGCATCTGTAGCAGATATAGCAATTGAATGTGTTCTTTCGCTGGTCATCGTCTGATTTCCAATGCCGGCCAATACAGGTGCAGCATTTGCACTAACTGTAAGCGTAAACGACTGCTCTACATCATCAAAACCATCAGATACAGATACTGAGATGTCGGCATATGTACCTTCATCACCCACCATTGGGTCGATAGCCAAAGATCCCGTACCGTCTCCATTGTCGGTCAAAACAACGAAATCAGGTGCGCCAGAAAGGGTAAGCGTCAATACGTCATCTACATCAGCATCTGTTGCACTAAGTGCCACAGTTTCTGAAAGCCCTTCGCGAACTGACTGATCGGCAATTGCAGCTAATACTGGCAAGTTGCTTGCATTTACAGTTAATGTAAATGACTGAGTTGATTTTTCTAATCCATCCGTAGCTTCTACTTCTACAGTAATTTCACCAGTATCATCTACTGTAGGACTGATCGTTACTTTTGCCGTACCATCACCGTTGTCTGTGATTGCTATAAACGAAGGAGTACCTGCTGCCAGGTTAAATAACAAAGGATCTCCATCAGCATCGCTTCCAGTGACATCTACCTCAAGGCTTCTTCGCTCGAGCATGGTTTGATCTACAATTGCATCAATAACTGGTGCATTGTTTGGCATGAGAGTAACCGTAAGATATGCGCCACCAGTATTGCTACTAGATTCGTGACTGTTAATATCTACTCTTGCCCAATCAGTCAGTTTAGTTTCCTGATCGGCATTCAACCTAAAGAATACAAAATCACCAGCTTCAGCTCCGGCGGCCAATTGTTCGTTCAAATATTGAACAATTGCCTCATTTCCCTTTTCACTTGTATTTGTCAATCCAACAGCCGTTGTAGGTGTGATAAAGTCTTCTTGAATAGGGTATGCAGATGGGTCTCCTCCATATGGACCAGAATAGTGGTCAGTACCAAGTACCGTAGCAGCATCTCTGTACGGCAATGCCGTAAGATCGTTGCTATGTGGCATCCATGCAGGAACCTGATTGGTTGTCAACTCAAGCGTAGCAGTGGCAATCACCATTCCATCAGGTATAGCTGGAATTTCAAAAGGCATCACGGCTGCATGATCCACTGCATCTGCATCAACATAACTACCGCCCGTTAGTATCTCTGGCGCCCCCGACCAAACAAAAGCCTCTGCTGGGTCATATGCCTCTCCAAAAACTGTATAGCTATCAGCAGCATCTACATAGATGGCATTTGGCGCCTCTGTTACTGTGAGAGTTATCGTTTCTTCATAGGTGTATTCACCAGCAGTCACTGTTACTACGATGTCTCTATGGTTACCGAGATCATCTACATCTGGAGTAAGCGTCAAAACGGCTGTACCGTCGTTGTTATCAGTCAAGGCTACAAATGCAGGCTCTCCTTCAACAGAGAAAACCATTGGGTCTGCCTCTGCAAAAGTGGCATTCAGATCTATAGTAGTCTCCTCATCTCTAGTCACCACATGATCACCGATCGGATCAAGTATCAAAGGCTGATAAAAGGTAACATCCAAGACTGGAGGGTTGTCAGACTCATGACTATCGATATCTATTCTTGCATAAGTAGTTGCATTTGCTACGTTTACATTAACTCTCAAGAAAACGTAATCACCTGGCTCTGCACCTGCCTGCAACTGAGCATTCAGATAGTCTGTTAGAGACTCGCCACCCTCAATTGTAGTTGCAACTACACCTGGCTCCACCGTCTGACTCGTGGGACCAGAAGTTGCTGCCCACTTTTGTTGTATCGCAGTAGCGTTTTCATCACCATCATAAACCCCTTGATAATAATCTGTACCTAGAACTGTTGGTTCATCTCTATAATCCAGCCCATATAAATCGTAGTCTACATAAGCCCACGTAACCACATAATTGACATTAGCAGAAAAAGTAGCCGACTTAAAAGAATTACTGCCTTGTGGGATTTCTGGAATTTGAAAAGGCATAACCGCTGCCATGTCATATTCGTCAGCTGCATCTTGCCAGTTTACTCCTCCACCAACAAGCATCTCTGTTCCGCCCCAGTTGAGTACTGCAGGATTTCTTGTATCTACGTGATAATAGAGGTCAATATCCTCAGGCTCAGATTCTATTGTAAAAATCTCTGAATATTCGTTCACATTGATCACCACATCTTGGGTGTTGGTGCCTGTTGTACTCGTCGCTGTTACTGTAATTGTATATTGACCCAAGTCTCCCACCTCAGGAGATACACTAATCGTAGCAGTATTATCCCCATTGTCCATAAATGTCCCGAAACCCGGCAGTCCACTTTGTGTCAAAGTGATAGCTGCATCAAGTGGGTCAACTGCTTCCACTGTGACTTCAAGGTCCGATCCCTCATTAACGTTCTGTTCATCTAGTTGGACAAACACTGGATCTGTATTTTCAGAAATGTGAGTTAAAACAATATTTTCTGTATCATGATTTCCAGGGTCTGCCACGTTAAAGTCACCGTTTACTACAGCCATACCCGTTAGATTAATCACCTTATTTCTAAAGGTATATCCATCTGCAATGGTGATTTCACTTCCTCCATCTGGTGTAACATATACATCATAAGACATTGTTGAAGCATCGACTTCAACTCGCACAGCGTAGGTAGTCCCTGCCGAATAAGTTAGATCATTTTCACTAGCATATCCAGAGCCATCATAAGCATCTATCATACCAGAGCTATTGAATCTAACAATTACTGACATGTCTGAATAGGTAGAAACCGCAGCTACATTAGTCAGACCTGTCACAGCATCAATGTTGACCTTTTCAGCAGTCATGTCAAACTCAAACGTAAATTCACCGGTCTGCACACCTTCTACAAAATCAAAAGTTTGCCAAGTGTTTAATTGACTGGTTACGTCTGCAATTTGAGCAGTGGCATGGTAGGAGAACCCAAGTAAGGCTATCCAAATCAAGGGCACTACCCTCTTTAATTGTATAATTTTTTTCATTCGACTAATAGTTAATTTTAATACTTTGTTTTTGTAGCTAAGAAGTGGATCCGGCCTTACCGAATCCACTTTCTTATTTAGTCCTTATTATTTTTTCAAACAATAAGATTTGTTTGTTGTTGTGAATATTTCTATTCAAATACTAATCTATGGATACTCAAAAGTGCTTCTGTCCTGTCCTACCCTGTACCCTACTAAATATATTGGGCATGTCAGTTATCAGCCAGGTATAATTCAAAAACTAATAAGTTGAGTATTTTCTTTAGGTTAGATAGGTCGGTAGAAAACCAAGTAGCAGACTGCCATTTTCCCCCAGCAGACTGCTCTTGATCATCACGTTCAATAATTTCCCCCGAAACGATTGAACAATTTGTTGTTGTAGAATTGTATTTTAAGTGATGACAATTTACCTGCATATACAACTCTTATTGTCCTGTCTTATCCTGCTATTTGGAAATAAAAGAGAAACCCTTTTGAATACATCAAGGGCTTCTCTTCCTTTATATTTATTTAATGAGGAATCTTGACTTATAAACCGACTGTTCGTCTGAAAGATGAAGTAGGTATATTCCTGATTTCATCTCGTCGAGATTGGAAATTTGATATGAAGTTGAACTCTCATATTCCATATTTATCATCCTGACTACTTGACCTGCATTGTTAAAAATTCTAATCACACCATTCGATGAATTAAATCCAGTGGGTAGTGTTAGATGAAGATCGCCAGACTGTAATGGATTAGGATAGAGTGAAAGTTTCACTACATCTACCTCAGCTACTAACACTTCTTTTGAAATCCTAGCCCCACTATCACTTCCTGACACCAGCGTCAAGGTAGGCTTATTACTGTTGTTTCCATCATCTGCCGTGCTCATATTCCAATAAGAGTAATTGGACTCGTCTATATCAGATTCAATTTTGAAAAAGACATAATCTCCCGCTACTGCTCCGGCATCATATTGTGCATTGATAAAGTCTGCCAACTGCTGATCATCAGTGATAGATACAACCCCCGCAGCTGTACTGCTGGTGATGTATCCGGTCTCGATCAGAGTGCTCGATGCCGTGTAATCTGCCACTTGCACTCCACTGGTGCTTCTATAAGTCACGCCAGACAAATTCATATTTCCAACTGGTGAATTGACCTTCGCCACCAGATTCATAGAAAACGACGCCTGAGCCACTTCGTGCCCAGCAGGCAACGCAGGTAGCTGGAAAGGCATGATCAATCCGGCATCATAGGCCGAACTTGCGCCACCCACACGAGCGGTAGTTTGTCCTACCCACTGCGTAGTGCCGTTGGTACGAACTTCTTGGTCATCGGCATGTGCATAAATGGTGAAAGACTGACCTTGCACCACTTCATTCACTGTGATTGTGATCGTTTCGCTGTCAGTATCCGTTCCATCTGTCACACTAATGACAATATTGGAGTAGACACCATCGTCTCCTGAAGCAGGGCTGATGGCCAACGTAGACGACCCATTGCCATTAGACGTCAAGCTTGCAAAAGTGGGCAAGCCTGTAGCCGTGATCGTCAGGTTATCATTATCCGTATCTGTGGCAGTGATCGACACATTCAATGTTGCATCTTCGTCGACAGATTGATGGCCGATGGCCGCAAGTACAGGAGCTGTATTTCCAGCCTGAGGAGCCGTCACTGTCAGGTCGAACGATGCAGAGCCGTTAACCTGGCCGTCGTTGGCCGTAATAGTGATATTACTATAGACTCCAGCGTCTCCTGCCGCAGATACAACAGCCACCGTTCCCGTACCATCGCCATTGTCGGTGAAAGTAGCAAACGTTGGCAAGTTGGTGGCTGACAAGGTCAGATTATCTCCATCTGCATCAGAGGCTGCTACGGATACATTCAGACTGTTGCCTTCTTCTACACTTTGTGCAGCTATACCATCCACAACAGGTGCATTGTTGGTAGGTGGTGTGCCTGACGTATTGATTTGAACTTCCTGATAATTGTTCCACGAAGAAGCAGAATTGCCACCGCCGATGATTTTCACATAGCGTGCTTGCGTATCGGTAAAATCGAAGTTTTCCAAACTCAAAGTTGTACCACTACTGGTACCGTTGTATACTTCTGTATAATTGACGCCGTCATTAGAAAGCTCGATACTAAAATCATACGTACGCTCATCACCCAATCCAAAGGCAATATCGACTGAAGTAACCGTCATCGTGCTACAGAAGTTTTTCTGCAACCATTCGGTTCCATCAGCGGACCATTTGGTGTTTAAGTCACCATCCATCGCTCCTGCCGGAGGATTGTAGCCCCACTGATCATCCTGAAAGGTACTAGCCCAAAGTGTATCGCAAGTGAATCTGAATGTTCCAGTATTTCCAGTCGATATGGTGTTGCCAGCGTAGTCCTGCACGTTGCTTACCGTTAAGGTATTGATCTGGTTTCCACCCAATGTAGACACTTCCATGGTTACCGTACGATTGTCACTTTCCAACGTTGCCGACTGTACCGTCACTCCATTATTGATACTGTAGTTGGCCGTATTCTCTGCCGTAGCAGGTGTTACACTTTCTGTATAACTAAAGGTGAACACATCATCTAAGAAAGTATCATTAGTAGCTGCCAATTCAGGGTCCACACTATCTGACGAAGCAGAATACTCAAAACATCCAGCATCAACCGTAGGACCAAACAATCGTGCGTTTCCATCTAGATCCAAAGTCGAAAGATCTGTATTGACACCCGCATCAATCCCCAGGCTTCCTGCTTTCAAGTGAAAATCATGATTGACATAATCTTCGAAATACGGCAGGTAATTATTGTAATTGGACTCATCTATATTGATGTTGCCTTCTACGGTAGACGTAGCATCAAAAGTCCACGTCGTAAATTTTGCAGCGATGTTGTTGCGTATCACATTGCTAAAGTTATCCTGCCCGGTTTTGTTCTGCGCCTGACAAGAAATCCACGGCACTAGATCAGTATCCGTAAAGTGTGGATGCTGTACTACTGTGTTATTCTGAATTTTACAATTTCTGGCTCCATAGAGGGTGATACCATGCGTTTGGTCGTTCATCACCAGGTTGTTTTCTACTACCCAGCCATCACCAAATCCATCAGTGATAATAATACCTTGCATAAGCGTACCGATCAACTCATTGTCAATCACAAATTGAGTGATAGGGTCTTCGAAAAGCAAGAACTTGTTGTATCTCAAGGTCACACTTTCGATTTTCAAATCTCCATCGAGTTTGTAAGCCTGAAATCCATCGTCATGCTGTATGGCATAATCATCGATGTAACAATCTCTTACAGTATTGTACTCATAAGTAGAAAAACTACCCAATCCTCGGATCGCATCTCCGGCGAAGTTGTCAATCGTACAATTGGTCACATAAGAGTAATCTCCTCGTAAAGAAAGCGCGTGATAAACGTTGGTCATCAGCGTATTTTCGAAAGTGATGTTTCCGCCTCTGAAGTCCGCACCACTAGCCACGTTGGCATACCAGTCATTTTTCGTCCAAGTAGAAATATCATCCGCCGATTTAAGTGTCGAATTCTTAATCGTGATATGCGAGGTATTAGCATTCCCGGTCAACATAAATTCCTCTTTGCCCAAACTAGCTGTAGACGCATCTATGGTAATACCATCGAATACCAAATGCTGGCTATTGTCTATGGTGAGTTTAGAAAATACCGGGGCATGACCTGACAGTGCTCTAAATGTAACATCCTCAGTTCTGGCCATATTGCCAATGTAAACCGCTCCATAGTTTCCATCCAGTAGATAAACTAAATCTCCATTTTGAATAGAAGTCGGTTGAATAGAAGCCCATGGATTGGACTGGCTGCCATCATTACTATTGTTACCACCGACAGGGTCTACATAGTAAGTATTACCTATCACAGTACCAGGCGCATAAATGTTGACAACCACCACCTGATCATCTGTATCTGTACCATCTGAGACTGAGATTGTCACATTTGTGGTACTTGCATCACCTGATTGTGGGTTCATACTAATGGACCCGGTGCCATCACCGTTATCTGTTAGACTAGCAAAGGTAGGTAAATTTGTTGCTGAAAAAGTCAGCGCATCTGCATTGGCATCGGTTGCCGAGATATTGACCGTCACTGAACTTCCCTCCTCTACATTTTGGTTGGCAATGGTAGCCAGTACTGGGGCTGCATTCGCGCCTCCTTCAGGATTTACCGTGATGGTAATATCCTCAGTATCTGCGTCAGTACCATCGCTGGCCGAAATCGTTACATTATGGCTGCCTTCATCTCCAGATTGCGGATTGATTTGAATTGTTCCAGTACCATCTCCATTATCCGTAAGTGTTGCAAATGATGGCAAATTAGAAGCAGTAAAACTGATTGCATCACCATCTGCATCAGTAGCACTGATGTTCTTGGTAATACTTGCTAATTCATCGAGTTGGGCATTGCCTATTGCCGCCAATACTGGGCGGGCATTGCCACCTGTTCCAGCATTGAATTCATAGGCACCTGCATCTACTGTTCCGTCCGCGATTCGAGCATTACCATCTAAATCTGTTGCGGTCACATCTGTATTTACTCCTGCATCGATAGCACCGCTCCCTGCTTTCAAATGAAAATCAAGATTGGCGTAATCTGCAAAGTAAGTGCTGTAATTAGACGTATTGGTCGTGATGTCCACATTATTTTGCACCGTAGAAGTCGCATCAAAAGTCCAGGTCGTAAACTGACCCGCGATATTATTTCTAATTACATTATTGAAATTGGTCTGGCCAGTTTTTCCCTGATCATCCAGGTATATTCTTGGCACAGTGGTGTCTGTGAAATATGGATGCTGAACCACCGTATTGTTTTGAACTTTACTATTTCGTGCACCATACAGCGATATACCGTGCGCCTGCTGACTCACGATGAGGTTATTTTCCACCACCCATGAGTCTGCATATCCGTCAGTAATGATTAGCCCTTGCATGAGTGTGCCAATCAAATTGTTGTCAATCACAAATTGAGTGATCGGATCTTCAAACAATAGAATTTTGTTGTAGCGCAGGGTCACTCCCTCAATCTTAGGGTCCGAGTCCAGATTATAAGCTTGAAAGCCATCATCATGCTGGATGGCATAGTCGTCGATATAACAATCTCTTACGGTATTGTATTCATAAGTAGAAAAACTACCCAAGCCTCTAATCGCATCACCTGCGAAGTTGTCGATCAAGTTGCCATTAGCTACGCTATGATCTCCTCGCAGTGATAAGGCATGGTAAATATTTTTGATGGTCGTATTCGATACTGTAATATAATCAGCTCTCATATCGATACCACCTTTTACGTTGTTGTACCAATCTGTCTTCGTCCAAGTTGAAGAACTCACGGCAGACTGTATGGTACAATTCTGAAAGGTAATATGATGTGAATTAACATCTCCAGTTACCAGAAACCCGTCCTTAGTCAATGTAGAATTAGTACCATCGAACATCACTCCGTCAAAAGTCCAATTGGTGCAATTGTTTAGACTAATACTTGTCACGGTAGGATTGTGACCAGTCAGCGGAGTGATCGTGATACCGTTGGCAAATGTATAATTCTGCACATAAGGAGTGCCATGGTCTCCATCCATCAAATACAAGGTGGCTCCGTCCGCTATGGTCGGTGCGATATACGCCACCGCTGCAAGTGAAGCCCATGGATTGGCTTGACTACCATCGTTGGCCATGTCTCCGTTTACGGGATCGAGATAATATACTGTACCTGTAGGTGCTGTACTTACGGTAATAGTTATCGTTTCTTGCGAAGTGGCTGATCCATCAGACGCACTCACCACGATACCAGTATACGATCCAGCGGTACCGGTTCCGGGGTTTACTGAGATGGTACCAGTGCCGTTGCCATTGTCCGTCAAGGAAGCAAAGGCAGGCAGATTAGATGCTGACAATGTAATTGCATCGCCATCCGCATCAGTAGCCGAAAGGTTCACCGTTAGGCTACTGCCTTCATTCACGTTCTGATTACCTATAGCCGCTAATACGGGAGCGGAATTAGAAGGTGCAGACGAAACGGTCAAAGTGAAGCTCTGGCTGTCGGTAGCCGTACCGTCGTTGGCGGTAATAGTAATGTTGGCATACGTGCCTGCATCCCCTACTGCTGGTTGAAAAGATACTTGACCCGTGCCGTTGCCATTATCCGTAAAAGAGGCAAAAGCTGGTAAATTCGTAGCAGATAAAGTCAGCGCATCGCCATCTGCATCAGTGGCTGACACGTTCACTGTGCTGCTGGCACCTTCTTGTGTGGACTGATTGGCAATAGCTGCCATTACTGGTCCCGTATTACTAGATGACTGTATATCTATGGTGAGATATGGTCTCTGTGAACTGGTTGTAGCATTTTGCGAAGCGATGTCCCAGTAGTTGTATTGTGAACCTGCATTGCCATTCATGTTGAGTCGGATAAAAATATACTCTCCACCAACTGCTCCATTGGCATATTGCGCATTTAAGAAAGTGGCAAGCGCAGTATTGGCTGCCGCATCCGTGGTGGTAGATCCTGTAGAACTACTGGTTGTGAAAAAGGCCTGTTGAATAGCAGTGGCTCCTGCGTCACTTCCATAAGTACCTCCAAAATAATCAGTCCCTGAAACAGCTGATGAGGCTTGATAAGGTACAGCATATACATCTACTTCGTCTGAAAGATTCCCTGATTTCCCAACCAAATAGGTGGTAAAAGAGGCTGTGGCAATCTGCTCTCCTGGTGCCAATACAGGCAACTGAAAAGGTATGATGGCACAAGTGTATTTATTGGTACCTAGACGATGCGTGGCATAGCCTACCCACTGCATGGATCCGTTATTGTTCACCGAATTATCATCGGCGCTTGCCGCAATTTGTGAAGTCCCAGTAAGGACTAAATTTGAATGTTTGGCACTACTTGCGATGCTATTGGCATTGGCCCCAATAATCATCGAAATACCCAAAATTAACTGTAGTAATTTCCTCATATCATGCGTTTTAGTAAAATATTAATTTTTCTCGTTAGTGGGCATTGTGAAGTGAATGGGTCGGGTTGCTTAATGATTATTCACTGACGTGACTGATGCTACTGGCCGTTTACATACGAGTCCAATTTCCACTTTAACAAATATTGTCTATACCACGCAATCTTGGAATAGACATTTTGATGAGACTTTTAAACAAAATGTTTTTTACTATCTTATTAAAAGTCAACACTTTTTGATATTATTTAAAAAATATACCATGCATTGTATCACAAAAAAGCCATCCCGATAGAAATCGAGATGGCTTAAACACTTCACTAATATTCCTGAACTGAAATTCAGTATGTTATATTATTAATTAATGTCATAAAGTAGTCTTGGCGCTTTGGAAGCCTGGTCTGCACTCCACAAAATCACTCGACCGAATGTAGGTGCGTCGTCTACGCTCACACTCACTCTGAAGAATACAAAGTCACCTGGTTGTGCACCAGCATCTAGCTGCGCATTGAGATAATCCATCACTGCCTGACCGCCTTCGGAACTTGTGAATATGGATGCGTCCTTCTCCGTTTTTTCATAAGCAAACCTTTGCTGCAAAGCAGTTGCATTAGGGTCTCCGTCGTAGGTACCTTGATAGTAATCCTTGCCAAGCACAAATTCAGAAGTTCGATAGGGTAGTCCGTATAAATCATAATCTTGAACAGCCCACGGCGAAATGTCTTTTACAAACATGTTCAGCGCAGCAAAAGTGAATCGTTCACCTGGTTGCATGTCTGGGATTTCAAAAGGAAATACGCCTGTCAAATCATATATATCATTTTCCGGGTCTAGCCAACTAACTCCTCCACCTATGATAATTTGTGTGTCAATCAAGGAGGGGTTTGGACTGGCTGGCTCTTTCGCAAACTCACCAAACATGACTTCTGTATCTGCAACATCCGCCAATTGAATGTTAGGCTCTGTCACTTCCACCATTATGTCTAAAGAACTTGCAGAACCATCAGTCCGTCCGTAAAACTTAATAATCTCTGTGCCTATATCACAATGATCACACTGCTGTCGCGGTTGAAAAGTCAACAGACCCTCTCCACCACCCAGATCTTCAAAAGATGCGTATTCGGGTAAGTCACCTACTTCTATTGAAACACTACCCTCTAATGGATCTAAGGCTTTCAATGAGATTTGTCGGTAGGCCCCTTCCACCATTGTGACTGCACCTTGATGAACAAAAGACAATTCAGAAGTTTGGCTATGCGAGGTCAGTACAATATTGAATACACTATGTGTAACAGATTTTTCCAGATTGGTGCCTTCAGCATATAATGTCATGGCCTTGAGATTAGCAGACTTTTGCCTGAACGTATAATCTCTAGCTACAATGAATGTATTGAGGTGTGAATCTGTTACAGAGATAGTATATATTTTTTCAAATACATCTACTTCCATTCGGACATGATATTGCTGTCCGCTATAGTACTTAACTTCTGCATGGTGATCTTCAACATCACCATTATAACTTTCAATAATACCAGATTCATCAAATTTTAAAATGATAGACAATGACTCATAATCAGTAACATCTACAGAACTAGAAAGCCCTACGACAGCATTAATGTTGTTATCATTCGGAATTACATCAAATTCATAAGTAAAGACCCTTGTTTGAATTTCTTCAAATTCTATCGTTTGCCATGAATCCAGTTTCCCGACATAGCTTATCGATAACTCCTCGGAAATATCTCCAACGTCCAATTTATCAGGTCCATCTTCGCAGGCCATTAAACTTGTTAAACATGCCAAAAAAATAAAAACCGTCCTCGCAATTTTCATAACTTAAAAATTAATTATTCAATTCTTCTATCTTCAAAACAGATATGGCATATAGAATACTCTATGCTCAAATATCAAAATTTAAAGGGCTAATCTAAATGGTCAAACTGACTACATATTTAACTCTATTGACTATTAAAGGAAAATGAATATTGAATGGTATAGGGTATCGATGTTATCCATTAGGACTTCAATTTTAAGCAACTATCATCCAATCAAATCATCTCAAACCAGGAGGATCGTTCAAACAAAAAAGCCATCCCGATAGAAATCGAGATGGCTCAAACACTTCACTAATTTGTCTGAAATGATTTTCAGTAGACTATTTAATTAATATCATAAAGTAAACGCGGAGCTTTCGAAGCTACGTCAGCACTCCACAAAATCACTCGACCGAATGTAGGTGCGTCGTCTACGTTCACGCTTACTCGAAAGAATACAAAGTCACCTGGTTGTGCGCCAGCATCTAGCTGCGCATTGAGATAATCCATCACCGCCTGACTGCCTTCTGAACTTGTGAAAAGTGTTGCATCACTAGCTGTTTTTTCATTTGCAAACCTTTGCTGCAAGGCTGTCGCGTTAGGGTCTCCATCATAAGTTCCCTGATAATAATCCGTACCTAATACGAATTCTGATGTGCGATATGGCAAGCCATATAAGTCGTACTCCTGAACAGCCCACGGCGAAATGTCTTTTACAAACATGTTGAGTGCGGCAAAAGTGAATCGTTCTCCTGGTTGCATGTCTGGAATTTCAAAAGGAAAGACGCCTGTCAGATCATAGATGTCATTATCAGGATCCTGCCAGTTTGAGCCTCCTCCAATGATTATTTGTGAATCATTTCTCCAGGGGTTTACATTGGCTGGATCATTGGCATAATCTCCAAACCAAACTTCTGCATCACCAATATGGCCTAACAATATTTCTGCTTTTATTACACTTACATTGATATATTGTGAATTACTTGCAGAAAGGCTCGATGCCACAATTTCAATTTCTACATCACCAACATCACATTCCGAACAATCCTGGTATGGATTTAATGTCAAGAGTCCTTGACCATTTCCTAAATCTTCGAACCTAGCATATCTAGGTAGAAATTTGGCCTCAAGGGTAACATCCTCACCTAGTGGATCTGTAGCTTCAACTAAAATTTCTTGAAAAGCTCCTTCTACCATCAAAATATCATCTACTTCTTTGAAAGAAGGTTTCAGGTTTTGGGTATGAGAGGTCAGTTGAGTGTTGAATACCCTATGTGTACCAGGGTCATCCAATTGCCAATCACCAGCTACTAATGCCATGGCTGTTAGGTTAGCCGATTTGTTTCTAAACACATAGTCCTCAGCAACCTTAAATTCATTTAGGTTAGGGTCCGTTACAAATACACTATACAATTTTTGGAACACATCAATTTCCATTCTCACATGATATTGCTTCCCGGCTGTATACTGAACTTCTGCATCATGATCATAAAATCCATCGTTGTAAGAATCAATGATACCACTTCGATCGAACCTTACGATCGCTGATAATGCGGAATAATCTGTCACCGCAGCGGCATTGGTAAGCCCAACTACGGCATCAATGTTATCTTTACTTGGAATCATATCGAATTCGTAAGTAAAAGTTCCAGTCTGCATTTCGTCAAAAGCAAGTGTTTGCCAAGCATTAAACTTACTAGTATAACTACCAGGAAGTGAAGCAATAAAATTGATTGGAACTGTATCAGATACAGAGCCTCTTTCGGCGATAAAATAGGTGAGCTGTGTGCCTTCTTCCTCTGCGTAAAAAATATATCGCAAGTCCGTGCTTAATATCTCTTCATTGTCATTTTCATCCAATAATACATAGCGAACATCAGTACCTTCCAGCGGACTTACCTGCAAATCTAAGATTACAGAATCTCCAATGTAGGCTTCATAGCCTAACCAGGCTTCACTCTTAATATTGCCTCCTGAACCTAATTTATAAATGACTAGGTCTGAATCATCCAATGGAGGGTTTACAAACTCCTCTGAACAAGCCAATAGAAATAGGCTGATTCCCAAAAACGCGAATAATATATTTTTAATTTTCATAAATTTTACGTTTATATCTTAATCAATCCAACAACACGCCTCTATCTCTACTTCCATCCCACCATACTGGTGCACCCCAGTCATTCATTCCTTCACTCAAATGCGCTGCTACATTCTCGGCATTAAAATTTATCTCCGTCGATGGATAAGGCATTCTTCTAGGAATAAGCCCATTCAACAAAGGATCAGTCAAAGGATGATCTGCCGGCTTCAATTCTGGATAACCTGTTCTTCTCCAATTGGCATAGGCTTCGGTAGGGTTATAAAAATTGACCATGTATTGCTGTAAGCTGATTACTTCTAATTCGTTAGCTAATCCTGCGCTTGGCCAAACGGTCGAAATGTAATTTTGAATATCTCCAGAAATTGGTCTTGCACCCATCACATTTACAAGCTCCGCGGCACTGGCCAAAACTGCTTTTGAAAAATGTGTTTGCGCATCAATCACACCAGTTCCTCCCCAGCCCCTTGCTGCCATTTCAGCCTTGAAAAGTTCCACTTCGGCATAAGACATATACATCGCTGGCATATCCAAAGCAGTCAGTTCTTTATTAATTTGAAGACATTTGAACCTTTTGGATAGTACAATGTCCTGCCCTCCTCTTTGCACAATTAAAGTACCATGTGACAAATCATAATCATCGGTATTATTGTACCATTGGAATCCTGGAGGAAAGGCTCTCAACTTGCCTTCCGAAGCTAAGTACTCATCTGTTACTTCTATACTTGATTCAGTCGTTGACTTTGACTTTTCAGGAGTAGACTCAAAATTGGCCTCGCCATAAATACCGAACATAGACCGAAGTCTTGGGTCTCTAACTACATCATTCCCATCGACTGTATCTTTCATATAGTCTACATAAGTTTTGCAAGCCAGTGTGTACTGTGTAGTGAAGTGCTGCACTTGAGAAAACGCATTGCCTCTGATCTCCTGAGCCCCAACACTTGCATAGTCAAAGTCGGCGTGAGTTACATAGGCCGCATCTGTATAATCCTCCATTACTCCTCCATTCAAGGCCAATAGGGCTTCTTGTTGTGCCTTTGCCTCATCTACATTCACTAGCCTCAAAGCATATCTCAACCGAAGTGAATTTGCAAATTTGGCCCACTTGCTTACATCTCCTTCAAAAATTAAATCTCCTTGAATTGGTTTTTCAACATTCAATAAACTGACCGCTGTATCCAATTGAACAAAAAAGTCATTGTAAATGTCTTGCTGCGTGTCATACTTTGGTTTAATGATTCCCTCGGAAAAACCTTTGGATGCTTCAAAATATGGGACATCTCCGTAAGAATCTGTCAACTGAGCAAAGATCATCACTTTGAGAATTTTAGCCATAGCCAGATAATTAACCATTGCTTCATCTCCAGATGTTTGATTAATAACAATTTCCAAATCATTGAGATTCTTATAGGAGGCTTCCCATAAGTATTCAAAGTAAAAAGGGGTGTTGATATAGATTTGTCCCCTGTCCGCTTCTCCTCCAGTCACCATCTGCATGATGGCCATATGGTAGGCAAAAGTAGATCTCCAAGTCACCTCACGTTCTCCTGAATGTCTGATTTGAACTGTAGAAACTAACGATGCAGGATCTGCAACGATAGAACTGGTTGGGTTTTCATTTAAGTCATCAAAATCATCACAGCTCCAAAAGCTGCCAACCAATAGTAGTAAGACTAAAATGTTATAACTCGTCTTCATATTTTTTTAAAATTTAATATTGAGGTTGAAACCTAAACTCCTTCTTTGAGGCAAAGAAGCATATTCGTACCCTTGACCATTGCTGACTGTGTAAGTTGATTCTGGATCAATGTTGGGCACATTGGACCAAATAGTCCAAACATTTCGAGCAACAAAAGAAATAGTAGCAGACGTTATAAAACCAGTAGATTGTATCATTTTCGTCGGGAAAGTATAAGAGAGCGACACCTCCCTCAACTTCACATAAGAAGCATCATATATAAAAGGAGATAATATACTGCTATTAGCCAACCTACCATAATAATCTACAGGGTTAGAATATCTGTCATTGGGTCTGTAGGTATATGTCTCATTACCTTCTTCATCAAGCACCGGCGCTCCGTTATCATCCACTGCTACTTCTTGTATAACACCGTCTGCTAAAAAGCCATTTGTCGGTGTCCATTCATCCAATGGAACATTAGCCGCAAGTCTTTCGTCTTCGGACTGATGCCATCCTTCTCTACCTTCTATGGTATTGATATGTCGGCCATATTGATACAGTTTCATATTAGTCATGGACAACAAATCCGCCCCATATTTCATATCAATATGTGCTTTTAAACCGAACCCTCTATAGGTTAGTTTGTTCGTAAATCCGCCTGTCCAATCATATTGTCCATTGCCAAGCACTACCTGCTCATCACCAACAACAGGCAATCCATTGTCGTCAACTATTGGCTCTCCTGATGGGGATCTTTTGAAATCAAAGCCAACAATATCTCCATATGCGCCACCCTCTTCGGCTCGGATCAGTGAATTAATCCATGAGGCTCTGGAAATTTCTTGTGTGCTTGCATCCGGATGCAACTTTACAATTGAGTTCCTATTTCTTGCCCAGTTGAGCGTCATATCCCATAGGAAATCATTAGTCTTAATTGGCTCAATATTCAACATGACCTCCCATCCGTTATTATTGATTTCTCCAGCATTGATCAACTTATACGCCTTTCCTCCACTGGCCAAAGACACCGGTAAGTTCACAATTTCATTGTAAGTGGTTTGGTTGTAATAAGTCACATCCAATCCGACTCGGTAATTGAAAAGCTTAGCCTCTAATCCAAATTCATAACCTTTGGTCAATGACGCTACCAAATCGGGGTTAGGAATAATTGATCCAGACTCGGTGGAGAATGTGGCACCATCTAAGGTATATGGATAAGGATAGTAAGATCTATCTAAACCATAAGGGTCTGTACCGTTACCCACCTCTGCGTAAGAAGCCCTCACTTTTCCGTAGGAAAGTAAACTAGACTGAATATCAAAAGCACTTGTAAAAACAAAGGACCCTGTAAACGAAGGATAAAGCACACTATTATTGTTGTCTGGAAGTGTTGAATCCCAATCTTGCCTTGCTGTGACATCCAAAAAAGCAAAGTTTTTATATCCCACATTCGCGAAGGCATAGAATGAATTAATCTCGCCTCTCGGATTGGTTTTATTCAAAGAATAGTCTCCATAGTTGTTGATAGAGATAATTCCTTTAGACACTTGTCCGCGGCCATTTGTAGTCACAGTGGAAACATCATAGTGTCTACTATTTCCTCCTAAACTTATGGACCCATCAAAATTCCCAAACTCTTTCGTAGCTGTAAGTAAGAATTCTGCATTGGTTTCTGTTGTCCGTGAATTAATTTCTGACATTTCACCAGATTCTTGTAAGGGTGTAGAATACGGCGCATAGTTATAGTACTTGTAGGAATAGGTATCTCCTCCACCTTTTACTCTTAAATTCAACCAATCAGTAAAATCATAAGTCAATGACAAATATCCCATTACGCGATTTTTGTCTGACTCATTTTTCATATTGTACATGGCATAATAGGGATTAATAATCCTTGAATCATTATGCCAGTATAGATAATCTCCGTTAGCATCCACCTTGCTTTCATTGAGCCATTTTTGGTCGATGTTTAGTGGCAGCTGCATCAAGGGTAATGCGGAATTAGCCCCAGAGAAGCCCAAATAAGGTCTATTATCAACATGTTCTTTTGTATAGGTGATTTTGGTATCAACTGAGAATTTTTTCCACATTTTCATATTTCCTCTCAAACTGAAAGTATTCCTCACCAAACCACTATTAGGAACTATGTCCTCCATTCTCATGTCCGATCCAGAAAAACGGAAATTGGCAAACTCATTACCTCCTGAAAAAGCTATGGTATTATTAATTGTGGTACCTGTTTGAAAAAAGGATTTTATATTATCCTCTTTTATACCATAATCTCTCAATTGTCCATCGAATTGCACAAAGCTCAAATCAGGATTTAATTTTTGCCCCCAACTATACATGCCAGTAGCTTCTCCTTGATCTCTAGGTGGTGTATTAATACCTTGACCATAAACTTTTTGAGTATCACCGTATTGTCCGATGACCTGTTCTGCGGTGAAATAGGACGAATAGTCTATACTAAAATTATTCCCACCATTTTCCTTCCATTTTTTTGTAGTTATCATAACTACCCCGTTGCCTGCCCTCGAACCATACAAGGCGGCTGCCGCAGGTCCTTTTAATACGGATATAGATTCTATATCATCCGGGTTAACAGAAGATATTCCATCCCCTTGATCAATACCACCATATTCTCCGGCTTCTCCAAAATTGCTATTGTCCATCGGCACACCATCAATTACATATAAGGGTTGGTTCGTACCCGTGATTTTAGAATTGCCTCGAATGACTACTTTTGAAGATCCGCCAGCTCCGGTATTTGGCTGACTAATATCCACACCAGCTACTTTGCCTGAGAGTGCATTGACGGGATTGATAGTTTTTATTTGAGCTAGCTCTTTTCCATCTACTTCAGTGACCGAATAGCCCAACGACTCCTTCTCTCTTGAAATACCAAGCGCGGTTACAACCACGTCTTCTAGCACCTCGACGTCAGGTTTCAATCTTACTGATAGTACTTCCTGATTTCCTACTTCAACTTCTTGTGTCAAAAATCCTACATAAGAAAATTTAAGAGATTTGGTATCATTTTCTATATCCAATGTAAAGGCTCCATCTATATCAGTGACGGTACCAACACCTCCGTCATTTGACAGAATCGTAACACCTGGAAGTTCGACTCCCTGGTCGTCTGTGACTATCCCCTTTACAGACCTACTCTGACTCAACCCTGGAGTAGCATGCAATAAAATAACGGCAATCAGTGCTATTATTTGGTAAAAATTGATTGTGTATTGTTTCTTCATACTTTGATCATTCTGCTTAGAATTTGCACTAAATTAAATTCGCGCAAAAAAACAACTATGCTGTGCTGTCCTGCTTATAGAAGACAGCCTTATAAAAAGTTAGGTATGGGAGTTTAAATAGATTGGAAGGGATTCTCTTGGCGATTGGCTAGATCATAGCCTTTATATCCCCAATAGAAACTCGGAATTTAATATTTTTTTGGAGAATGAGCATTTGACAATAGCAAAATTTAATTATTTCATGTACACTAGCTATTGCATACAATCAATATATTGATCAATCTAGCACCTATCAATTATTGTTAAAATCAAAAGCTCACTTAATAAAAAATTACATCATTGATTTACCAAATGTTTTACCTTATTACTATATATAATTGATTTAGAGATACCTAAATAGTCCCCTACGGACTACAAAAGGAAGCTCAAAAGGCTTCCTTTTTTTGTATCTATCCGCATCAATAATCACAATACATCAGGTTCTCCTTTGTAATAATATCCAATGGGAGGTACTGATTTTTTGGTACTTCAGTCTTTAGTATTAGATGTTTGTATAGCGCCTGAATGGCTAGATACCCTTGCTTGATCGGTTGCTGGTCGATGAGATAATCAATCCATCCATTTTTCAAACCATTCACATTAGGCTCCACTAAATCATAACCGACAATTCTCATGCTGGCTTGCTTTCTAATCTGATGAATTTCGTCAAGGACTATGTAGGATTTGGAATGGGGTAAAAACAAGTGAACGGGTTTATCTTCTTTCAGCAAGCGAGTCCTGAAATCTGCCATGGTCAACCCATCTCTCTCTAGGTTCACCTTTGTGATCTGAATATTTTTTTGCTTTTCAAAGTAGAATTCTAGCCCTTCTATTCTTTTGTTGATCGCTTTGTTCTGAACATCAGTAGCTGACAGCGTGACCACCCAAATGCAAAAATCCGAATCATAAGCATTGCTCAATATATTGCCTGCCATGACTCCACTCTGATGCGTGTCCTGACCCACAAAGCTCAAGTAATCCATTCCATCCATCGTCGCATCTACAAATACATACGGTACGTCTGTTTCTTTGAGCAGTCTCACGGCTTCTCCATCTTTGGATAGCATGTTTGGAGACAGTATGATGCCATCTGGCTCACTAGCTAGGGCATCACGGATGGCAGCTGCCCTCACCTGCTCGTTTTGTGATGAAACTGCAAACTCTTGCTGAGTAAAACCCATCGCACTAAATTCAGTCACCGCACGATCAATTCCTGCTCGATGCTTGTCCCAATAGGGGTTGTCATCTGGCAGTACGACGGCAATTTTATAAGTGCGATTCAATTTTAAATTGCGCGCGTAGATGTTGGATGAATAATTGCCCTTCTTGGCAATCTCCAATATTTTTTCCTTCGTTGCCTGCGCCACACGGCCTCTATTGTGCAGCACTCGATCTACAGTGCCAATGGATACTTCCGCTTTGCTCGCTATCTCCTTGATTGTGATTCTTTTAGGCATTGGGTTTCAAAATAAACACAAAGAATTTTTTTAGATTGTCATGCAATATAGTACATTTGTTTATTAATGTTAACGTACACACAAGATATACCTTCACTTCTGAGGGTTTTTTTAGAACCAATTGCGTTAACGTACACACAAACATTTTGAAGAATGGAGAGTTTAAAAAATAAAGTAGCAGTTATCACCGGAGGTGGTGGCGTATTGTGCAGCACGATGGCTCAGCACCTTTCTAAGCTAGGATGTAAAGTCGCTATCCTGGATCTAAATAAATCAAATGCAGAAAAGGTAGCAGAAGAAATCAAAGCGCAGGGAGGAGACGCTATCGGTGTAGAGGCCAATGTCCTTGTGAAAGACAGTTTGGTAAAGGCAAAGGAAGAAATTCATAAAGCCTATGGCACTTGCGATATATTAGTAAATGGCGCCGGAGGAAACCATCCTAAAGGCACTACAAGCAAAACGCATTTCGAAGCTGGTGACCTAGAAGCCTCCGAAGATATTACGACATTTTTTGACCTTGACCCCAAAGGCATCAAGTTCGTATTTGACTTGAATTTTATCGGCACACTACTACCGTGTCAGATTTTTGCTGAAGACATGGTGGGCAAATCAGGATGTACCATTATTAATATATCATCTATGAATGCCTTTACACCGTTGACCAAAATTCCAGCATACAGTGGTGCCAAAGCAGCCATTTCCAATTTTACGCAATGGATGGCGGTACACTTTTCAAAAGTGGGCATTAGAGTGAATGCCTTAGCACCAGGCTTCTTCCTGACCGATCAAAACAGACGATTACTCACAGAAGAAAGTGGTGAACTAACTGCGCGTGGCAACACCATCATAGAACATACGCCCATGGGTAAGTTTGGCGAACCTGAGGATCTCTTAGGCACATTGGAGTGGCTGGTAGGATCTGGTTCTTCTTTCGTGACTGGGGTCACCATTCCGATCGACGGCGGATTCAGCGCATTTAGTGGGGTTTAAAACATTTGACCGATGAATAAATTAGAACAAACTTGGAGATGGTATGGTCCTAACGACGGCGTAACCCTCTCGCACATCAAACAAGCAGGGGCCACAGGCATCGTGTCCGCTCTGCACCACGTACCCAACGGGGATGTATGGACGGTAGAAGAAATCAACAAACGAAAATCAGAAATCGAAGCGGCAGGATTGACCTGGTCGGTCGTAGAAAGTGTACCAGTACACGAAGACATCAAGAAACGAACCGGAAACTTCGAATTGTACATCGACAATTATAAGCAGTCGATTACCAACCTTGGTGCATGTGGCATAGACACCATCTGCTACAATTTTATGCCTGTGTTGGACTGGACCCGTACAGATTTGGATTATCAATTTGGAGACGGCTCCACTGCGCTACGCTTTGATGCCACAGCATTTGCTGCTTTCGAACTTCATCTGCTGAAGCGACCTAATGCTGAAAACGACTACAACTCTGAGCAGCAAGCAGCGGCAAAGACTTATTTGGAGCAGCTTTCTGACGAAGCAAAAGAATCGCTCGTCAACAATATCATTGCAGGCCTGCCCGGCGCAGAAGAAGGATATACTTTGCAGCAATTTCAGGAAGTACTTGATACGTACGAGCATATTGACGCTGATCAACTCAAGGCAAATTTGTTTGCGTTCTTAGAAGCAATCGTTCCAGCAGCCGAACAAGCGGGTGTGTTGATGTGTATTCATCCAGACGATCCGCCATTCCCCATTTTGGGACTACCCAGAGTGGTGAGTACAGAGGCCGACATCAAGCAACTGTATGAAGCCGTAGACAGCCCAAACAACGGCCTGACCTTTTGTACAGGCTCCTTTGGTGTGCGTGAGGACAATGATTTGGTAGGCATGGTACAGCGACTAGGGAGTCGGATTCACTTCATCCATCTTCGTGCGACGAAAAGAGACGCATTGGGCAATTTCCATGAAGCGGATCATTTGGATGGTGACGTCGATATGTTTGGCGTAATGAAAGCGCTAGTTGAAGAACAAGAACTGAGAATTAGGAATAATCGCAAAGACATTCGAATGCCATTTAGACCTGATCATGGTCACAAGATGCTGGATGACTTGGTGAAAAAGACAAATCCGGGCTATTCGGCCATTGGTCGACTTCGTGGATTGGCAGAATTGAGAGGTTTAGAATTAGGAATCAGAAAATCGAAAGAGGGATGAAGACATTTTTAGGAGATGATTTTTTGTTGACAAACAAAGTGGCAGAGGAGCTGTATCACAATCATGCAGCGCCCATGCCAATCATAGATTACCACAATCATTTGGATCAAAAATCTATGGCCACCAATCATCAATTTCAAAATATCACAGAGGCGTGGCTGTATGGCGATCACTACAAGTGGAGAGCGATGCGAGCCAATGGCATTGATGAAAGGTACATCACTGGAGATGCTTCGGATGAAGAGAAATTTCAGAAATGGGCGGAAACTGTCCCAAATACACTTAGAAATCCACTCTACCATTGGACACACCTGGAGCTGCGCAGATATTTCGGCATAGATGAATTACTATCTCCAGCAACCGCTTCGGAAATTTATACAGAAACGGCTGGCTTGATAAAAAAAGATTCACACTCCTGCATCGGTCTTTTGCTTCAAATGAATGTAGAATCTTTGTGTACCACAGATGACCCAATCGACAACCTGAGTCACCATCAGACCATAAAGGAGAGAATAAAAGCTCCGAAAGTATATCCGACATTCAGGCCTGACAAGGCATTGCAATTGGATGGATCTGAAGACTGCCTGGCCTACCTAGAGCAACTGGCCATCGCTTCTGGCATCACCATCGATTCTTTGGATGCGTTGCTGGATGCCTTGCAGCAGCGAGTGGATTATTTCCATGACAATAGATGCCGAGTGTCTGACTTAGGATTTCATCAAATACCATCATTTGACCCGAAGGCGACTGGCTTAGATCAGCTCTTGAAGTCTGTGCTCAACGGAACTAATCTTGAAACTGATCAGAAAGAAAATCTACAAGGATATGTGCTAACTGCTCTTTGCAAAATGTATCACGCCAAAGGGTGGGCACAACAATTTCACCTGGGTGCCCTTCGAAACAACAACGAACGCGCGCATAGAGAGATAGGCCCAGATACTGGGTACGATTCTATGGGTGACTATAGCCAAGCCGTGCGATTGTCTAAGTTCTTCAATAACCTAGACAACACCGATCAGCTAGCTAAAACGATCATTTACAATCTAAATCCTCGTGACAATGATATGTTTGCCACCATGGCTGGAAATTTCAACGATGGCAAAATCATTGGTAAAATGCAATTTGGCACGGGCTGGTGGTTTTTGGATCAGAAGCAGGGCATGGAGGATCAGATGAACGCGCTCTCCAACATGGGACTGCTCAGCAGATTTATTGGTATGCTGACGGACTCCAGGAGTTTCTTGTCTTTTCCTAGACATGAATATTTCAGACGTATCTTATGTAATCTCATCGGCACCGACGTAATGAACGGAGAGCTTCCTCATGATATGGTTCAGCTGGGGCTGATGGTTGAAAACATTTGCTATAACAATGCAAAAAACTATTTCGACTCTGAATAATAAAATGACAACAGAGTCGCGGCTGATTCACAAAACAATTTGCAATAAAACTTGTCAATGAAATACAATCGATTGTATTTTGCAGTCAGAAACCTAATTTTCAAGATGGTAATCAAAAGAACATTGCTAAGACTTCTCATTATTATGGCGCTGCCCGTTGTAATGAGCTGTCAATCTTCAAGTAATCAGCGTGCACTCAAGCTCGCCCACGGCCTGAATGAATCACATCCCGTACATGTGGGGCTGATGGAAATGGGAAGGCTGCTGAGTGAGATATCCGGAGGTCAGATGACCATGGATATTTATGCCAATGGACAACTTGGACAAGAACGTGACCTAATGGAATTACTACAAATAGGCAGTCTTGATATGACTAAAGTTTCTGCTGGATCGATGGAGAATTTCGTTCCCGAGTTTAAGGTTTTGACCTTACCTTATCTTTTTTCAGACTCTACGCATACGTGGAACGTGCTTCAAGGAGAGATCGGGGAAAATTTGCTTTCAAAAGGCGATCAGTATCGACTCAGAGGCTTGTGCTTTTATGATGCAGGCAGTAGAAGTTTTTACTCCAAGGAAGCACCTATTAATTCACCCAAAAACCTTGAAGGACTCAAGGTCCGTGTGATGAATAGCCAATCGGCTTTCAATATGGTAAATGCGCTCGGTGGCTCGCCTACGCCGGTTTCTTTTGGTGAGCTATACACGGCTTTGCAGCAAGGTGTGGTAGATGCAGCTGAAAACAATGCACCTAGCTTTTATACTTCCAGACATTATGAAATCTGCAAGCACTATTCGATTGATCAGCATACTACTGTTCCCGATGTACTCATCGTAAGTACCTATCTCTGGGATAAACTCAATGAGCAGGAAAGAAAATGGCTTCAACAAGCCGCCGATCAATCTGTAGAGTATCAAAAACAAGTATGGGCCAGTTCGGTTCAGGAAAGCTTAGCCGCAGTACAAAAGGCCGGTGTGAAAATCTACCATCCAGAAAAAGGCCCATTTCAAGAGAAGGTAGCCAAGCTTTACGATGAGTTCAAATCTCAGCCGGAGATGTACCAACTCATTCAAGACATTCAAGCAGCTAAATAAGATCACGCGCTATGAGAGAAAAAATAGATCAAATATTAGAATATGTATTGAGTGTGTTGCTCGGCCTGATGGTGCTCAATGTACTGTGGCAGGTGACCTCACGCTTTTTACTCAATGACCCCAGTGCATTTACCGACGAGCTATCTCGCTATCTACTCATTTGGGTAGGACTGCTGGGTGCTGCTTATGCCTCAGGCAAGGGCATGCACGTGGCGATAGAATTGCTCGAAAGAGCGCTCAGTGAGAGACAAAAAAGAATTCAACAGTTGGCTATCCAAGCGATCGTCATCGTGTTCGCCTTTTTGGTGTTGATTGTGGGTGGTATTCGCTTGGTGGATATATCGTTTGACCTGGGGCAAACCAGCTCGGCGATGCAAATCCCTTTGGGCTATGTCTATCTCGCCCTTCCGCTCAGCGGCTTACTGATCGCCTACTATGCTGTATCTGATTTTTTCAACTTGCTCAAAAAGAACTAATGGAAAATATTGAAGTAATTGTACTTGTACTGGGATTCCTAACACTATTAGCCATAGGCGTGCCTGTGGCCTATAGTGTGGGCTTGGCCTCTTTAGTCACTATTTTGATCAACATCGACACGCTACCTGCTTTCACCACGATCGCGCAGCGTATGGCGACGGGGCTCGATAGTTTTTCTTTGTTGGCCATCCCGTTTTTTATTCTGGCCGGACAAATCATGAATCAAGGGGGCATTGCTCACCGATTGATCGCTTTCGCGAAAGCTTTGGTGGGCTCTTTTCCAGGAGGGTTGGCCTATGTCAACATCATCGGGGCGATGCTGTTTGGTGCCATATCGGGTTCGGCCATGGCAGCGGTGTCTGCCATCGGGGGAACATTAGGGCCTCGCATGGAAAAAGAAGGGTATGAAAAATCTTATAGCGCAGCGGTTAACATCGCTTCGTCTACAACGGGACTAGTGATTCCTCCCTCTAACATCTTGATTGTCTATTCGCTGGCCAGTGGAGGGGTGTCGATTGCGGCGCTCTTTTTGGCGGGGTATATACCGGGGTTATTGATGGGATTGGCACTGATGCTAGTAGCATATATCTATGCCAAAATCAAAAATTACCCAAGTGGAGACAAATCTAGCTTCGGCCAAATACTCAAAACCTTTATTCAGGCCTTTCCAAGTTTGATGATGTTGGTGGTAGTTATAGGCGGAATTGTCGCAGGGATTTTCACGGCAACAGAAGCATCGGGTATTGCCGTGCTGTACACGTTTGTATTGTCCTTGGTTTACAAAGAATTGACTGTAGAGAAAATCAGACAAATCACCATTGGGTCTGTAGGGACTACGGCTGTAGTAGCGCTATTGATCGCTTGCTCGATGAGTATGTCTTGGGTGATGGCGTATGCCGACATCCCACAGGCGGTTACGGCTGGCTTACTCAGCATCTCTGACAATCCATGGGTGATTCTATTGCTGATTAACTTACTACTGTTGGCTGTCGGAATTTTTATGGATATGACACCGGCTGTATTGATCTTTACTCCGATCTTCTTGCCTGTGGTGACTGCTATAGGCATTGACCCAGTTCATTTTGGGATCATCATGGTGATGAATCTATGCATCGGGCTATGTACGCCTCCTGTAGGTTCGGTGTTATTCGTAGGCATCGGCGTAGCCGGCATCTCTCTGGACAAGGTGATCAAGCCACTCATTCCGCTATTTATTGCCATGATCATCGTGCTGATGCTCGTGACTTACATCCCAGAACTGAGCCTCTTCTTACCAGGATTATTTGAGTAAAATTTTGTAAAGCAACACATAACGATAGCACTAGTTAAGCCGACCGTCTATGAGGTAGAGTCCGTTTGAATAGTAAAAAAGTCAGCTGTATTCAGTATATTGAAAACGCCAAAAGTACACCTAGTTCAACAACGGGTATGTTTTAAACAAAACTACAGCTAACAATGAGAAAGATATTTATGTCGATCACAGTAATACTGTGCTTCGCTCAACCCACATTCAGCCAATCGTATAAAGTTGGAATTCTTTTTGATCAATTTGCAAGCGTAAGGTGGACCATAGATT
Organism: Reichenbachiella sp.; assembly: GCF_033344935.1. Lineage (NCBI taxonomy): Bacteria > Pseudomonadati > Bacteroidota > Cytophagia > Cytophagales > Reichenbachiellaceae > Reichenbachiella > Reichenbachiella sp. The sequence goes on from NZ_JAWPMM010000001.1 coordinate 4,495,188, forward strand.
CTATGCATCTTAGGCAATCATTTGAAGCACTTGATATGTCTGTAGACATACAAGTGGCACATTCCCAATTGGAAGTTCAAAAGCAGCAAGCACGTGCTATGATTGAAGCTCAGGTAGATGCTCTGATCATCGTTGCGGTAGATGGTTCGAAGCTTGAAGATATTGTCGCCGAGGCCAAATCCAATAACATAGTGGTAGTAGCTTATGCAAGGCCAATTCTATCTAGTGACATTGATTTTTTTATAGGGTATAACAATGCCGAAGTAGGTCAACAACAGGCGCTGTCAGTAATTAAGTCAATGGACCAAGGGAAGGTCATGCTCATCAACGGCCCTTCCTCAGATAACAATGCGGTTGTTTTTAGGGACAATCAATTACAAGTACTACAGCCCTATTTGGAGTCTGGTGCCATTCAAATTGTCAATGATATCATACTGGAGAGTTGGGATGAAATGTCAGTACTACTTAAACTCTATGAGATTAAACCAAATATGGAAGAAATAAATGCTGTCATAGCTGCTACTGACAATTGCGTTAAAGCATTAATGGAATATGTGAATGATGAGGAGATATTAAAAAAAATATACATAACTGGACAAGATCCCACCTCAGAAACTATTTATCGAATTGAAAAGAGTATTCAAAATATGACTGCATTAAAGCCTATTCAACCTCTTGGAAAAAAAACAGCCAGTTTGACTCGTGCACTTCTCATGGGGGAAAAGGACCTAAAATTTTCAACCTTGAACATAGAAGGAAATACTCTAAACGCATATTTATTTAACCCAACTATTATTAATGAAGACAATATTGACGTATTTAAAGTATTGATTAAATAATTATTTCGGCATATTCAATTTTATTTCTTCTGGCTTATTATTTCACAAAATCTCATGAAAAAAGTCGTACCCAAACAAGAGCACGACTTTCAACACCTAATACTTTGTAATTATTATTTTGGCACAAACGTAAATGTAAACATCTAGGTAGGTGCTGGGTAGTAAACTACTATTCCGTTGATCGGGATACTGTATCACCGACTCATTACTCAGTTAGTTTTGATGAATTCAGAATATCAAGCTTGAAAAAACAGACGCTTTGAGCACTCTACTTAGAAAAATTCTTTTTAAGATTTAAGAAGAAAATATAAATTGAAAGTTAAAAATATTCAGGATTATCGAACACATCAGAAATTCCATTGGCCGGTTTTTTAACCAACCTTTTTCTGCCCTAGACAGTAAGAAAAGTCGTTGGACTCTGGTTTGTATCACTGGCATGTATGGTATCCTTTTTATGCATTTGTATGTGCCATTTAATGTACAAAAATGGCCTCAAAATGCTAGCATACCTGAATACGTATACCTAACTGCCTTTGGCCTGGTCGCATGGATTTATCTGATCATAACGCAAATAGCTATCAAAGAGCTTTTACATTTTCAACAATTTACTAATAGACACTTTATTATATGGACTATAGTAGAATTGCTCTTTCTCAGTTTACTGATGATGTTCTTGTTTGGCGACCTAAAGCTAAATTTATTGCATGAGTACTGGTTGGCATTTAAACTAACGTTGCTTGTCGGCGTCATCCCATACTCTGGAGTCATATTATATTTCAAATTATTAGAGAAAAACAAAACCACTATTTCGACTAATCATCTGGTAAAGATTACCGATTCTAATAGTGACCTCAAGCTGGTCGTAGACAATAGTCAACTGCTACTTTTAAAATCAGCAGACAACTATGTAGAAATATACTACCTCAAAGATGGTCAGGTCAAAAAAGAGCTGGTTCGGACGACATTGAAAATACTTGAGCAACAATTGTCCAGCCAGCCAATTAAAAGGTGTCAGCGATCGTACATGGTAAATATTAATCGGGTGGCCGTTATCCAAAAAAACAGTCAAGGATATATTATTGAACTGAATGGATACGATCAACCTATACCCGTTTCTAAAAATTACAAGCAGTATTTTGTAAATCTATTAAATAATCAAGATTCTCAATAAAGCGTTGCATTCACCCCATATCAGTTTGGTTTATCCCTAAACACTTGCCCAATTAGGGTTTCATACTACTTTTCCTAATGTTTACTTAGTTAAGTATATTTAATTAAAAGAACATTTATATATGCGTAAGGATATTGTTGTTTGGGGATTGTGTTTATTGTTCGCATGTAGTTGTACAGAAAATAACAAAAAGGCTGAACAAAACGAAACTTCAGGAATATCTTCAACAACGACTGTAAGCACCAATACTAAAGAAGGCGCTCAGCTATTCAATACTTGCGTGGCTTGCCATGGCCAAAATGCAGAAGGAAATCAATCCTTAGGTGCTCCGTCACTTGTCAACCAGGATGATTGGTATCTCATCAGACAATTGGAGAACTTTAAATCAGGCATTCGTGGTGCCGATCCTTCGGACGTTCAAGGAACACAAATGGCGACCATGGCCAAATTACTAGACAGCCCGGATAAAGTAAAGACAGTGGTCTCGCACATAAAATCACTTGCTCCTTCAAGTACTACCAAGACTATAGAGGGAGACCCCAAGGCCGGCAAGCAATATTATAGCATGATCTGCGGAGCGTGTCACAGTGAAGGTGCCATAGGAAACGAAGCCCTCAATGCTCCAAAACTAGTGGGTACAGACGATTGGTACCTACATAAACAATACAAAAACTTTGCGGATGGAATAAGAGGTTCACATCCAGAGGACACATTTGGTTCGCAGATGCAAATGATGTCTACTTCATTACCAGATGAGGAAGCGCTATTGAATGTGATTGCCTACATTAAATCTCTTGAGCAATGAGAAAAGGTTTTTTTACTGCTGCTTTACTATTGGGTGCAACTGTACTGTTCATTCGGTTCAACTATGCATTGAGAGATCACGATGCCATCATACAGCTCTGTGACACATGTCCTCCGGGTTTTGAGCTTACCAGTGATAATGAATGCGAGCCGCGCAACTTGTACATGATGTACAGTTCATTAAATGACAAAGGCGTAGGTGGACTAAAAACAGCATTACCTGCGGTTCGAGCAGGCTTTTCTCCTCAGCAAATTGATTTAGGACGTTACTTGTTTTTCGACCCTGTTTTATCCAAAGATGGTACAATCTCTTGTGCTACCTGCCACGATCCGGACAAGGGGTTTAGCGATGGCTTGGCGCAAAGTGTGGGTATAGATAACTATGTATTGCCCAGATCGGCGCCATCTCTGTGGAATGTCGCCTACATGCAACGCTTCTTCTGGGATGGCAGAGCCACTACACTCGAAGAACAAATGAAAGGTCCGCTCTATGATGCGCATGAAATGGGAAATAACCCAGACTCACTACTGGCCACTCTCAATGGCATTGAGGAATACCAAAAGCTTTTTTCAATTGCGTTTCCTGAACGCAGGGGCCATGAGATCACCTTGCCAGAAATCTATAAGGCCATTGCCGCTTTTGAATCGTCATTGATATCATTGAATAGTAGATATGATCAATACGCACATGGCTATGCAGATGCTCTGTCCCCAAAGGAAAAAGAAGGACTCAATGTTTTCCGATCTTTTGTGGCGCGATGTGCCGAATGCCATACACCTCCCCTTTTCACCAACCAACAAATAGCGGTATTGGGCACGCCAGATCCCGAAGGCATGCCCTTTGATGCCGGCGCTCAGATTCCGATGAACGATTCCACTTTTAGAGGTGGGTTCAAAGTGCCAAGTCTGAGAAACATTGAAAAAACAGCACCCTACATGCATTCTGGAAGATTTAAAGATTTGAGAGAAACGGTTCAATTTTATACGGATGGCAGAGGACATGCCGTACCCGAAAATGAAGAACTCATCATACATTGGCATATATGGGAGCCAAATTTGGCAGATCACGAACTGGATCGATTGGTTGATTTTTTAAAGACATTGACTGACGAGACTTTCAAACCAAAAATCCCTGATCAAATACCATCTGACCTGAATTCTAAATTAGCTAATTAAAATATCTAAATATAAAATATGGAAAAGTCTAAAAAATGGCCTCAGATCCTGATTGGGATAGTTCTTCTTTCCGCAGGTATATTCGTTGGAAAAATATGGTTTAATCCTCCGGTAGCTATACCACTACCAGTGGCCTATACCAACAATGAAGGCGGAAACACTGGTGTGATCCCTAGCTCCTATGATCCGGTCAACGGGAAGATCATCGAAGTGAAAGATGGCGACAAAATACAAGACGCGGTGGTCGAAGCAAAGTCTGGCGACTTGATCAGGGTATATCCTGGTGTCTATAACGAAACCGTGTATATCGACAAAGATGGCATCACGCTACAGGGCGTGACTATTAATAGCGAATGGGCCATTTTAGATGGACAGTCACAGCTGAACGATGCTTTTTTGTACTCTGGAAACAATATCACGATTGAAAATTTCAAAATCGTTAAGTACAAAGGGAACGCCATCATGGGACAGGCTGGCAACAACTATGTGATCCGAAACAACTGGATCATTGACACCGGTGTCTACGGTATATTCCCTCAGTTTGGTAAGAATGGACTGATCGAGTACAACATACTATCAGGCATAGAAGACGCTGCCATATACGTAGGCATGTGCGATAATGTGGATGTAAAATTCAACGAAGTATTTGAAAGTGTTGCTGGGATTGAGATTGAAAACTCCAGACATGCACTGGTAGAAAGTAATTACGTGCATGACAATACAGGTGGGATATTGGTATTCATCACGCCGGGATTACCCATCAAAACTACCTTTGATGTGATTGTGAGAAACAATTTTGTGGTCAACAACAATACGCCAAACTTTGCCATTCCGGGATCGATGGTATCTAGCATCCCTCGGGGTACAGGTATTGTGATTATGGCTGCGGATGACGTCATCGTGGAAAACAACATCATCTCTGGCAACATCAACGCTGGTATTGCCATTACGGACTTATCCTTCGGCGCACAGATTTCTAAAGATCCAGACTCAGATCCATATCCAGACCGATTAGTGATTCTTGACAATTTCATGCATAATAATGGCACCGACCCGATTGAAGAAATTAAGGTGGCTATGATGACACAATTCAGTGAGCTTGGCCCAGACATCGTGGCTGTAGGTGGAGGTACAGGCAGTACCATTAGAAATCGAAATCAATACCGGACTTTCGGTATCGGAGGGTATGGAGAAGCGACTATCACCAACACGAAAAATGTAAAAACATTCCTGTTGGACGAAATGGTACAACCACGAAGTATAACTGCTTCGGAGCGTGCCAAGCTGACCTACTATGGAATATGTGCTGGGTGTCATGCTTATGACATCAAGATGATAGGCCCTCCTACCAAAATTATCCAGGCACTATACAAAGACAATCCCGAAGGCATTGCTGAGTATGCTGCCAATCCAGTAAAAAAACGCCAGGATTTTGCTGAAATGCCTCCGCAAAAGCATATCGACGATGAAACTCGCTTAGAAGTAGCCAAGTTTATGTTGAGCTTAACCAAATAAGCATTAAGGCCTCGCTATCGCGAAAGAAACTTAATACACTGAGGACCTTTGACAACCGGTATGTCAGAGGTCTTTTTGTATCCGCCTGTGATTGAATCAATTTTCATGACACTGATTTGATCTGATCTTTTCTGAGCTACCAACAAGTATTTACCTGAAGGATCCACTTCAAAAGCTCTCGGCCAGTCCCCTCCACAACTTTCATTGCTAATAATATTCAATCCACCAATTTGTTGATCTATTTGTCCTACCGCTAGCGTATTAGCTCCACGATTCGAAGCGTATAAAAATCGTCCATCGGGGGTAATATGTAAGTCTGCAGATTTGTTGAAACCGTCAAAGCCTTTGGGCAAAATACCATTCTCACCGACTTTTTTTGTAATACCTAATTCAGGGTGATATACGTACGTCAGTACGCGACCGGTCAGTTCAGCCAAGACATACACATACGGCAGACTCGGATGAAACACCAAATGTCGAGGGCCGAAACCAGGAGTCACTTTGGTAATAGAAACGGGTTCTTTAGAGAAAACACCTGTGTCATTCAACCTATAAGTTTTCACTTCATCCGTACCAAGATCGGTCACATATACTAAATCTCCCGTCGGAGCAGGTAATATCATATGTGCATGCGGTCCTTCTTGTCTACTCTGATTAATACTTGACCCTTCGTGTTTGATATGAGAAACGCCGTCGCCAATTCCACCGTTTTCGTCGATGGTATAACTCGCAAATGAGCCTGAGACATAATAGGCCACCAATACATATTTCTTGTCAGACGAAATACTGATATAGCAGGGACCTTTCCCCATGTGATCAACGGCATTGATCAGAGTAAGCTCACCAGTTTGCCTGTTTATTTTGAAAGATTGAATGCCTTCCTTATTCACAGTATACAATCTAGAATCGGCTTGGTTCACAGCCAGATATGAAGAAGTTTTCACTTCTGATACCTGGTTTACTTTCGTCAATTTACCTGATTCTTCCTCCCAGTTGTAAACACTAATTCCATATTCCGAAACTGGGAGATTGTGTGAAACATATACAAAATGAGTGGGCTGTGATTCCGAATGAAACCAGCCAAAAATAGAAACAAGCAAAAAAAGGAGTGACTTAACCATTCTTGAATTTTAAAGTAATGTAATAATATCAGCAATTATATCGCTGAATATTGGCTTAGAGTGCATATTCAGCGATTCTGTACGATTTGACCCCCACTTTCGAACTTTCAAAACCTGTGATTCGACTAACTATGAATATCATTTTAAAGCAAGATAATCATGAATAAAAATTACAATCTTTTAAGAAAATTACAGCGATCATTAATGGTCGCGACTATGGTTGCACTGGGGTCATTGGCCGTTTCGTGCGGAGACGATGAAGAAGACCAGGACGACAATATCGCCCCTATCCCAACAATCACATCTATCAGTCCTGATAGCGCAGAGCCTGGTGATGACATAACAATCACAGGAACTGATTTGAGTGATGCGACTAGTGTTACATTCAATGAAGTGGCAGCCGCCGCTATTGTTTCTAACACTGCTACAGAAATAGTCGCCACACTTCCGGAAAATGCCTCTACTGGCAAAGTATCAGTTGCTACTGCAGGTGGTTTAGCCATTAGCGAAGGCGATCTAACGGTGATTGTCATTGGCGCTGCTGTAGTAGAGAGTATCGAGCCGATTTCTGCTCAAGTAGGAGAAAACATCGTAATTACCGGTATTGATATGGAAACTGTGTCTTCTGTAAAAATTGGAGATGTAGACGCCACCGTAGTAAGTACCACAGCAACGACTGCAGAAGTAACTGTAGGAGAAGGCACAACATATGGCGCGAAGACTTTGACGATTGTCAATGAAGGTGGTTCTACAACTACATCTGTAGAAACCACCAAATTTTATGTAATCCAAATGATCGATGAGATCTATCAGGAAACCTTTGATAGCGAAAACCCTGACGTAATAGGGATGACAGGAAGTGCTGATGGTGAAGAATCTACCGTGCACGGAGTGAGCACGGAGGTATCAGAAGAAGCTACGGATCTACCACCAGCTATCGATGGTGCATTTTTTCATATGGAAGGATTCAGTAGTATGGAATACTCTACCAGTTACATGGCTCAACTGGGTTTAAGAACACAAGACGTAGGTACATTTGCCGATTTTTTCGGAGATGCTATTGCAGCTGAAGATGTTTATTTCAATATCCAGATCAACTTTGGGGAATTACCTGAAGGTTATGCAACATCAGAAGACGCAGCAGATATTCTAGTCGGCTTGAGAATCAGATTTGAAACTGATGACTACGAATGGACACCTACCATGAAAGAAATCCATGATTTAGGATTTGAAGCAGATGAAAATGGATGGTACAACCTTTCCGTCCCTGCCACACTTTTTGACGATGACGCAGCTATTGGTACATTTGCCTTCAAAGACATGAAAAGGTACGCAGTAGCGCAAAGACGAAACTATGGAGCAGGCACGGCATTACCACTAAGTACGGCAGGTGGAGGAGTTCATGCGACCTTAAGTTTTGACAATGTAAGCATCTCATTAGGTGGTCCATTGAGCTACTAAAATCTAACTGTTCACACTTAGTTTAATAGACTAAGAAGTTAGGCCGGAGGGGAAACCCTCCGGTTTTTTTTGTGTTTACACTTTCCCATTTTCCGACCTCCATTTCTTCTGATTAATAGGCATGGTTTGCACTCGTACTATTCAGACGATAAATATGATTCTAGCATAATCCTGGACTTAAAGCAGCAGCGATTCGAAGTGACTATTCACTTAAGTGAAAATCTGGACAAGGTTTGATGTATGTTGTACTAAATAACACAACACTTGTAGGCCTATTGATTTCTCCCCATCAATTGATAATCGAAAAGAGATGGATGAGAAGTGAGCGATTGATTGGTGCCTTCTATATAGGCATTAGGCCCGTATTCAATCCTGATATCACGGTTGGCATGAACGCCGATGAGCCGAGCTGATGCGCCATCATTCATTCCGTCCAACAAAACAGTACCCTTCTGATCAAAAGCATTTTCAAAATGCACATCGATATTCCAGAAAGTAGTAAACGCCCCGTGAGATGGTTTCCAATACGATGCCCCTCCACCAGCAAACAAAGGATAAGACATAGATCCCTGATCCAAATTCACATATACTTTGATATTGTCAAATAAATTTTGATGATTAGCCCCAGAATGCTGATCTAGTATTGGATCACTGTAGATCGTACAATCGTGATACACACTTTTGGTCGCGTGTGTATTAAAACTCAAGGGGTGAATGACTTTATTAGATACAATCAAGTTGTCCACCAAAACATTGTGCACGCTACCCATACTCACCGAATAATGCGCTTTTTTATCACCCAACGTAATGATATCTCGAATAGTGACATTGGCAGATTCCTCGGTCAGTATCCCACTGTCAGCATTTTCTATTCTCACATCGTTCACCCAGCTATTGAATAATCTCGTCAAATAGATGCCGTTGTAACCATCTTCTACGTGGTGTGCGATATTTGGTGCCATGGGAAACTCTATTTTGAAATGCTCAATACCTACTTCTTCGAGATGAATCCAGGCTGTCATCTGGCAATTCCATACTGAACGAACGTCCTGCAACAAAGGGTCTTTAATAGTAATCGTAAGGCCATCAATAGATGTAACTTGGACTTGTTGTACGACCAATGGATGCTCAGGGTAATTCCAATGATGTGACCCCACCTTTAAATCCGAATAGTTATACAACTCCTGGATCAAGGACCCTTCAGGCCCTTCATTGTTGAACCATTCAATTTGGACAATATCTCCTACTTTCAAACCATCCATGCGCTCACACTCGATTTTATTTCTCCCCTTTTTTCCTTTGGCCAATTTGGCCAATACCACAGGCGCTTCATCATACTTATTCAAATAGTTTTTTACTCGAGCGCCTGGATAAATCGTCCATATCATCCCTCCCGACCAGGCATATTGTGAAAAAGGTAAATCGATGTTGTTCTCTGGTTCTCGCTGTCTTTTATTTAATTCTATCAGGTATTCCCTAAGTTCTTTTAGCTCAGGTGGATTCTTGAGAAAGGACATGGGTCTTGGACAAAATATGGTAGTACCACCTTGACCACTCCCTGCTCCTCGTAGCACCAAATTGCTTCTCCTGATATATATTATTTCACTAAGTATCAACTTTCCAGGCGGCAACTGAACTACTACAGGGCCTTCTACCTCATGCGCTGCTGCCATAGCTTTCAAAATAGCTTGACTATCGTCCAGTCCATCATCTGGCAATGCGCCAAATTCTATTACATCAATAATTTTACCCTTGGGGTTTGAAGGAATTTTTTCTTCGCTAAATCTGTAACCTGCAAAAGAATAATCAGGTAAATACACCTCTTCTTTGATGGACTCATCAGATATTATTTTTGGCTCATATTCATTCAATAATGAATAGGAAGAGTAGAGACACACTGCCAGTGTCCCCACCATTTTTAATGAAAAGCTCATGGTTGCTAGTTTTTAAAGAATTTTCTAATGGCCTTTCCAGTTGTTGTCTGGATTTGTAGAGTGTAGACTCCAGGGTTCAATAGCGCCGAATTCACACGGCATTCTCCTTCCGAACATTTATACGAAACTGGGCCTATAGACCTACCCATCAGATCTGTGATCTCAATATTTTGAAATTGTGAAGCACTGCGAATAATTAATTCTTCTATCACAGGATTTGGGTATATGCTTAGTGTTTGATTGGGTTCAAAGCCAGTAACTAATAGCTCTTCCACCATTACTGTTATCGAAACTGTAGCTTCACTCCCCAAATCATCAATGGCCACAGCCTTCAACACATAGGTACCCGCTTCCATATCGAACAGATCAGGGTCCAGATCGGATCTTTCTCCCCAAGCATATGGAAAGACAGTCTCTTTGCGCTGTACATCATCATTGAGATAGAGCCGTACTTCTTCGATTTGACCATCGGCATCGCTCGCATTTACAACCACATTAACATCACTACCGATAGTAAAATTTTGACCCGTAGAAGGGGTGTCAAAGGTGATCATAGGAAAATCATTGACTACAAGTGGCTGTTCCTCCGCTGTGATGAGTCCATCATTGTCCGTGGCTTCTAAACGCAAAGTATAATTTCCGCTTGTCAGGTGGTCCAATGCATCCAACGACACCCATCGATACGGTGTAGTGTTCAATTCGCTGATTTCTTCGTCATCCAAAAACAAAGTGACTGCTGCCACTGTCCCATCCTCATCAGAGGCCATAGCCTCCACAGTCAGTGCCATGCCGCTTTGGTGAATATTACCCGAAGTAGGAGAGGTAAATTCCACCTCAGGCGCCTGTCCTACATGAATCAAAATAGAGTCCTTGGTCACGTTGGATTCATTGTCCTGGACTTCAACCTTCAACCAATATTCCCCTCCTTCTAAATCAAAAAGACCAGGATCTTCGGCTTCACTGTTTCCCCACTGATAGGGTGCCGTAGTCAGTTCTCTCTGCTTAGAGTCGTTGATATATAGAATAGCTTTGCTGACTGTGCCGTCCGGATCGCTTGCTTCTATATGCACTGGCACATCAGACGCAATATCATATTGAGCGCCATGGTTTGGCGACTGCCAACTGATGGTTGGTTTGGTCGTGGATACCTCTAATCTCAAATTCAACTGAGCTTCGAATAAAGAGGCTGGCGAAACTCGCTCTCCTTCCATTTGGTCTATACCCACGTCGAATTTGTTTACAGTCCCATTCGGCTGAAACCCGATGAAATTGGGTAACGCATAAGTATTTCCATTTCTATTGACAGCATCCCAAAAATCATATGTTCGGGTCTCGGAAGATTTATGAACAAAATTCCAAAAAGTGAAATCTTTACCATGATGTGGGTAGCTTTCATACGGCCCACCATTTTTGTTCATCACCCCGCCATCCATGTCATCCATGAGCGTGGCATAAGGTTGCCCACTATGACTGTCGATCGACTGGTCTTCGAGCATTTTACATCTGAGGTAAACGGTATTCACTCCTGCATAACCCGTGCCCGGTCCATGATACTGGCCTGCTTGATCGTCGCAATCTTTTACAAGCAGTCCATAGCCTCTTCTTGTCAAAAATGAAGCATGGCCCTTTTTGCCGGAAATGACAATATTTTCAATAGTGACACCTATCGACTCTCGTACATCTACCACTTGGTTCCAGCTGTTAAATTCACAATTTCTCAGCCAGGCATTATGTACGTTTTCAAACTGAATAGCATTCCAAGCATAATCGTGAATGTCGTCTTTGTGATGCACAAAGTCCTCTTCATAATTTTCCCAATTACTTGAAAACAAAATATCTTCAACACCGACTTCTTCTATTACGTTGTAATGCGAGATGGTGTATTTCAAGGATAGTTCTGGCAGAGGCGTTTGAATAGGGTTTTTGAAAGTTAAACGTGTACCATTGATGGCTACGATCTCGTGAAGCTCGTGCAAGCTCATGCCTCCTCCAGAGCCAAACAGGCGAGTCCAATCATCTTCATTCAACTCCAAGCCTTCAAAATGTACTTCAGCAAATTCGTTACTCTTATGAGTAATAAGAATCACTTCTCCAACGGAGAAGCCTGAGGCGTCTTCCACAATCACCGAAAAAGCACCCTTTTCCACAGGCTCTGCGATAAAGGTATGGCCTGCGGCAGGACTTGAAGCAGGCTCAAACAAAAATTGCCAATGTCCATTTTTCACTCTCATTTCGTCCATAAAAATTTCAGTGCCGCCATTGCCCGACCCGGCCCCCTTCAGCACGATGTTACTTCTTGAAATTCTAATATTCTTATTAGCATCATTGTCTGCACTGACTAGAAATTTTCCTGCGGGAAAATAAACCACAGCCGGGCCATTGTGTGATTCCGCCGCATTGATGGCCGCCTGTATGGCATCGTCATCGTGCCCCTCATCATCCGCCACAGCTCCATAATCCGTCACGTTAAACTGCTGCCAATCATCCACTACAGGTATTTCCTCTTCTGAATAATGATAACCCGCATACGAATAATCCAGCAATTCTGGTGTGACACCAATAGATTTATCAGCTTGACAATCCACCCAAATTTGTGGTGTTTGAGCATGGCTCGTTATTCCTATGGCTAGTCCAAAGGCAATGATGAATAGAGTTCTCATAGCTGTTCTTTTGCGTGTGACTTGTCGATATTCAGAAATGTGCCTTTAAAATACTGATTGAGTACCGTCATTTTCAGTGGCCCTGGATTATCATTGGGTTTCACCTCTATAGAAGCTTTACCATTTGCCATCTTAATGACCTCACTTCCAGTAGGCGTACCTTGATTTTTAATCAGGTCACCACCGCCAAGACATTGGAAATAAACGCGCTCTTCATAATCCAAACATCTCAGGCCTCCCTTATCAACGGCTGTCACGGTCACCAGATAGTTGCCGTTTTCCAACCACTCGGACGATAGGACCAGTTCGCTAGGCGAGCCGGCTTGCTCATAGCTATAAGTGATCACTAGGCTGTCTTTCACAATTTCCTGACCGTCCTTCATTCCTACTGCTAGCAGTTCATTCTCTCCAGCTACAAAATCCACATCCCAATTAAGGCCTGCCGCCGGAAACTGCTTAGTGTCCCGAGTTTTCACTCCTAAGCTGTTGCCGTTTTGAAAAAGCTCAACGGTTTCGCTATTGCTATAGACACAGACATTTCTTGCTTCACCTTTTGGCCCTGACCGTTCGGTCCAGGTATGGGATTCTATGTAGGCGAATGGTTCATCTGACCAATAGCTTTTGAACACATAATATGCATCCTTCGGATTGCCGGCACGATCGGCCAGTCCTTTTTGATTCATGTATGGAATGTCATTTTCAGGTCGTAACGGTGTTCCAAAATCTTTGAATGCCCATTGCGCATTGCCTGCAAACTGCTCGTGATTTTCGGTAATGGACAGGTACCAATCAAATAAATCCACAATGTAGTTTTCACTCCAATCGCCACTTTTGGCCACGCTTTTCACTTCCACCTGATTCACTTCTTCTTCAAACTTGGAAGGATCTACAAATCCTTTTCCCGTGATTGGAGTTTCTGTATGACGACCTACATGACTTGACCCACCATACTCCATGTGTAAAAATCTAGGGTATTTGGCGATCGATTGATCGATCACGGCCTCATAATTTTCATAAGTGCCAGAATACCAACCAGACCAAATAGAAGGGCTGAATACATCTACGATATCTGCTCCTTCATAGTATTTTCTAATGGCCGTCTGGCGACTTGGGTCTAGTTTATGAGCCAAGTCGTTCAATTCTTTGAGGTAGCTATTGATCTCATTTGTATGGTCACCGTCTTCAAAATCTGGCAACCAATAGATCTCGTTACCGAGTGACCATAGAATCACACTCGGATGGTTGTAGTTTTGCTGGATGATTTCGGCGAGCATCTGACTTGTGTTCGTTTTCCATTGATCATTGCCTACACCCCCTCTACACCAAGGTAACTCGTCCCACACTAAGATGCCCAACTCATCACATGCCCTGTAGATTTCTGGGTCTTGCGGATAATGTGCCAACCGTACGAAATTGGCTCCCATGCCTTTGATCAACTCCATATCAGTACGATGCATTTCGTTAGTCATGGCAGGGCCTACACCAGCATGCTCCTCGTGTCTGTGCGTACCTCTTATGATCAATCGCTCGCCGTTCAAATAGAATGGGCCGTTTTCTTGAAATTCAAACCAGCGCATACCGAATCGATCGCTGACCTGATCCTTGAGTTTTTTACCGTTGAATAGCTCTGCCTTTACCTCGTATAAATGGGGCGTATCCACATGCCAGAGTTGTGGATCATTGGTTTTGAATTTGACGGATGTCTTAGCCTCTGCCTTTACAGTCTGCTGCGCTACAACCTGACCATCAGGATCTACCAACAAAACTTTTACTTCTTGATTTTTCGACAACGGTCCATCAAGCGTTAATTCTACCAAAGTAGTTGCTGACTGTGCGCTTACTTTATCCGTTGTGATTTTTATATCTGACAAAAATGTCTGGCTAACTGATTTCAACCATACATCTCTAGTGATCCCACCATAGATAAAAAAGTCAGATTTCTGAGAGGGGATTACTTCTCTGTCGTAGCCATTGTCTACTTTGACTAGTATTTCGTTTTCACCTTTTTGTAAGAACGAAGAAATTTCAATTTCAAATCCAATATAGCCGCCTACATGATCGCCAGCCAATTGACCATTGACAAAAATTGAAGATTTTATGTTTACTCCTTCGAAGTAAAGAAAGTACCTTTTGTCGTTGTCTAAAACATCCATGCTCAACGATTTTTTGTACCAGCTGATGCTTCTACGATATCCAGGTATCACATCCACGGCGTCTTCACCATTCCAGCTGTGTGGAAGCGAAATCGGCGTCCAACCATCTTTATTCTTTACTTCACTCACGTGCTCAACGGGCAGCTCCAAATATGACCAATTGTCATTGATGTTTTCCACTACTCTTTGCTGAGCTACTCCACCATTCACTAACCACATCATACCTGCAGCTATCCCTAAAATCTTTCTAATCATCTCAAGTATTATCTTTAGTTTCTTACCAACTCCTTCGCTCTAAATGTTGCCTCTAGAAAATAATAGTCGGCATAGCTCAGCGGAGCATCTATTTCATCATTTTTTGGCCAATTGCCTGTGCTGCGCCCCAATAGGAAAGGAGAAGTATTGGCAGGCTTCAAAACATACGCATCCGAAGAAAGTGTCTCGATCAGATCCAAAGCATATGCCTTATACTTCTCGTCATTGGTAAAACCATATAACTCCAATGCCGCGGATGCGCATACCGCAGCAGCCGATGCATCGCGTGGGGCATTTGGGATGCTAGGGTCTTTCATATCCCAGTAGGGGATGTTGTCTTCCGGCATGTTATTCTGACTGTTGATAAATTCCCAAATATTGATGGCCTGATTGAGATAGGCCTCATCCTTCGTATACCTGTAAGCCATGGTAAATCCATACAATCCCCAAGCTTGCCCTCTAGACCAAACCGAATTTACGTCGAAACCTTGGTGTGTCAATTGGTTCTGAACCTGACCTGTGACCAGATTATAATCGATCACATGGTAAGAACTAAAATCTGTTCTATAGTGATTGATCATCGTATTCGCCGCATGCGAATCTGCTATTTTGTAGAACGAACTATCGCCAGTCAATTGAGTCACTTCGAATAGCAATTCCAGGTTCATCATGTTGTCGATAATTACCGGGTAGTCCCATCTGTCAGTACCAAAGTCCCAAGATTTGATACAGCCAACAGTAGGATCAAATCGAGTACTCAAAGTTTTAGCCGCCTGAATCAATACATCTTTATATGCCGGCTTTCCTGTTAGTTCGTATGCTTGGCCAATGCTGCAATACACCTTGAAACCCATGTCGTGAGTTTTGTCATTCCATTGCTCTTTGGCTATGTAGGGATTCCAAAGCTCGGCACGATCCAAGAATTTCTGATCACTCGAAATTTGATACAAATACATCAAACTGCCTGGGAAAAATCCACTACACCAATCTTTGGACGGGACACCTCGTACCGATCCATCAGTTTCTATACTTCTAGGAAATTGAGTAGAGTCGACCGCATAACTAAGCAGGTAAGGAATCCGGGCGCTTACACCCGGATTCAAACCTTTAATGCTATCTACAGCTTCATTTTCAATCTTCTCATGTTGCTGATTGCTCACATCGGAGCAACTCACAAGTAGAAAAATACTCGTGATAACTATAAAATATCTCATAACAACTAGTAGCCGGTGTTTTGGTTTAAGTTGTCATTTAGATCTACGTCTTGCTGATATTTAGGGAAGTAGTAATCTTTTGATGAGCTGAAATTTTGAGGATCCAACCCAGAAGCACCAAATGCTGCATCACCCAGATTTCTTCGTTTGATGTCGAACCATCTCCCAAACTCAAAAGCCAATTCTAATCTTCTTTCTTCAAGCACTAAGTCTCTGAAGGCGTCTTGCCCTAACCCAGTAGCTACATCTGCAGGAAATGTTCTGTCATTGCTGGCATCTGTATCGAGTTCTCTTCGAGCTCTCCTTCGTACTTCGTTTACATAACCTTCAGATTCAGCGGATGGTCCGCCATTAACTTCATTGAGTGCTTCTGCAGCGATCAAAAGGATCTCAGCATATCTCATGATGATATAATCTACATCTGAATCACGACCATTCGACCCTGCTTCTAAACCGGTCTTACCCAGGGCTCTGAAGTATTTGGCAATATGCGGACGTGCTACATTTCTAGAAATAGTTCCCCAATTCGTATATGGCACTTCTACTCCTCCATTAATTAATACGGTATCGAAACTCACTGATCTACGATAATCTTGCTCATTCCAAGTATCGAATACAGCCAATGAAGGAACAGCCACACTCCAACCTTCTCCTGTAGCAAATCTTTCGTCCCCTCTAGGACCAGTAACCGACGGAATGTAGTCTATTGCTGCATTCGTTCCTCCAAGCTCAGAAGGGTTCCCCCCAGCGTCGGCTCCAATAAAATCAATCTCAAAAAGCACCTCATTAGAGGCAGCCCCAAGTGATGGATCAAACAAATCGGCAAACTCTCCTTCTAGTGCATAACCGAAAGCACCACTATTATCGATCACATATTTCGCCTCATTGTAAGCCTCCTGAAAATTGCCTCTTGTTAAATGGACGGAAGCTAAGAAACCTGCTGCTGTACCCTTGCCCGGCCTAGATCTCATGGCTGGTACGTCTGGCAACCATAACTTTGCGAATTCTAAATCTTCGATAATACCAGCATATACTTCATCTTCTGAAGACTCCGGCCACGCATAGGCATCCTCAGGATTTGGTATAGTAGAATCCACATAAGGAATTTCTCCAAATAAACGAACAAAGTTGTAGTGTATAAACGCTCTTAAAAAACGAGCCTCTGCCACTACTGGGTTAATATCAGCCTCGTCAGCTTCCACATTTTCTGCTCCTTGAATGGCAACATTCAGAGCAGCTAATGTTTCATAACCTTTTGGCCAAAATTCGCTTACCATGCCATTGTTGGCACTCATGTTCATTTGATCTACTTCTATCC
This sequence comes from Reichenbachiella sp., assembly GCF_033344935.1. NCBI lineage: Bacteria > Pseudomonadati > Bacteroidota > Cytophagia > Cytophagales > Reichenbachiellaceae > Reichenbachiella > Reichenbachiella sp. The sequence goes on from NZ_JAWPMM010000001.1 coordinate 4,512,809, forward strand.
TCCTACCGGCTGTAGTCTGATCTCCGATAGAGGCCATGTCACTTCTCAAAAGAAGTGATAAGGATAATTTTCTACCCCAAAAGTTTTCATGGCCGATCAAAGAATAACCACCATTCACACTAAGCGACACATCTTCCGGCGTGTTGAAAAGACCCTCTGGCGAAAGCAGACCTACTGGATCCTCGTCAAGATCTTGGCAAGCAAAATTGAAAATCATGCATGACGCAATGATTGTCGATATGATATATGAATTTTTCATTTTGTTTCTCTTTAAAGTCTTTAATTATAGTCCCAGGTTGATTCCGAATGTGAAAGTTTTGACGTTAGGATAACTTGCGTAATCCACACCAACGTTTCTATTGCCATCCGAACCGCTACCAGAGTTGCCATATCCTACCTCTGGGTCCAATCCAGGGTAATCTGTAATTGTCAATAGGTTCTGCGCACTCGCATATACTCTCAATGACCTTAGGTTCAATCTCTCCAATATTGGCTTAGGGAAGTTGTAACCCAACGCGATGTTTTTCAATCGAATAAAGCTCGCGTCGTATATAAACCGTGAAGACATTCTATACAATCTAGTCGAAGATGCTGCTGGCACGTCGGTGTTAGGGTTGCTAGCTGTCCATCTGTCTAGCGCCGCCGTAGAAGCATTACTTTTTCCTGACAAGGTCTCCAATTCCATTTGAGTGAAGCTTACCATTTCATTGCCATGCACACCATGCAAGAAGATATTTAAATCAAAATTTTTGTAGCTCAATGTATTGTTGAAAGACCAAGTGAAATCAGGATGAGGACTACCAATGATTCTTCTATCGTCTGCCGTCAATTCACCATCAGCAACACCGTCAGGGCCTGAAATGTCAGCAAATTTTTCTCCTCCTGCCGCTTGTTCAAAACCACTTCCTGGCACGAAAGCATCCCCATTCTGGTAAATTCCATCATATACATAGCCATAAAAAACTCCTACAGGTTGTCCTTCTGCTAGTAGTTGTGTGTCGTCAGGCAAAAGCATATGGCCTGGCGAATTTCCATACAGCTCAGTAGAATCAGGCAATTCCAATACTTCATTTTTATTTGAAGAAATAATGAAATCAGACTCCCATTTCAAATCTCCAACCAAGTTCTTCGTGCTTAGCATCAGCTCCACACCTTTATTGCTTACTCTACCTATATTTTGCAACTGTGTAGCGACACCACCATACTTAGGAAGTTCTCTTTCAAAAAGTAAATCTGCGGTCTCCTTGCTATAGTAATCGGCAGAAATGTTTACTCTACCATTGATCAGTCCTACATCCAAACCAATGTCAAATTGGGTAGTGGTTTCCCAGGTAAGGTCAGGATTAGCTAACCTTCCTACTCTTAATGCATTTTGTCCAGGATTGATCGAATAAGTAGGGCTCAATTCGGCCAACGATTGATAAGGGTCGATAGCCTGATTGCCAGTAAGACCATAACTAGCTCTTATTTTCAATTGATTCAGAAAGTCTACGTCGCTCATGAATGATTCTCCTTTCACATCCCAAGCCACGGCACCTGAAGGGAAAAATGCCCACTTGTTGTTTTCAGCGAAGTTTGACGCCCCATCATATCTGGCCGTGAAGGTTAGTACATACCTATCTAAGAATGAATAATTGGCTCTTGAGTAGTATGACTTCAAGATGTTTTCTCTAAGTTCAGAAGTTGGGGTATTGGGAGAACCTCCCTGAGCTAATGCCCAAAATCTACCTGAGTCCGTGATGAAATTTTGAGAAGACATAGTAGCACTTTCTCTGACTTCTTTTTGAAAAGAGTAGCCATTGACCCAAGTAATTCGGTGTGATCCAATCTCCTTGTTGATCGTGAAATAGTTTTCATTCAAAAGCGATGACTGCTTTCTCGATTCGATAGAAGCCAATCCATTCGTGTTATTTCCTTTGATCAACGTAGTTGGCCAATACTCACCTTCTCTCCAGTCGGTTACGCCAACACCCAAAGTAGTTTTAAACTTCAACCATTCAGTCAATTTGAAATCCAGGAAAGTATTGGCTTGAAATCTATCAGTAATTCTTTCCCGGTCGTAATCACTACCCATAGCTACAGGATTGTCTATTTCATCACCTACTTGAGAAGTAGTATAGTTTCCATCTGCATCGTAAATTCCCAGGTCAGGGTTAAATCTCAAAGCTGAACCAATGATCCCTGCATTTCCAGTTCCTCCAGTGCTTTCCTGTGTCCTTACTCCTATGTTCTCACTTCTTCTACCGTACACACTCAACCCTACGTCTAACCAGTTTGACGCATTGATTTGCACATTACTATTCAGGGAATATCTTTTGTATTCTGATCCAATCAGGATGCCTTGCTGATCGAAGTAAGTACCCGAAATGTAAAACTTTACATTATCAGCCCCACCACTTAGAGATAGTTGATTGTTAGAGATAAATCCACTTCTATAGATCTCATCCTGCCAATCTGTATCCCTTCCTAAATAGGTATAGTCTCCAAACTCAGACATATAGTTGGCAAAATCTTGCCCGCCTAACACATCCAGTCTATTGGTTGTCTCTTGCACTGAGTAAGAGCTATTGAAATCAATTTTCACTTTACCACTCTGGCCTTTTTTGGTTGTGATCATGATTACACCATTAGCACCTCTCGAACCATAGATGGCTGTTGCAGATGCATCTTTTAATATTTCTACTGAAGCAATGTCTTCTGCAGGAGGCATTTCTGCACCCACAAAACCGTCCACTACTCTTAGCGGATCACTACTTGCATTAATAGAGGTACCGCCTCTGATTTTGATATTGAAATCGGCTCCTGGCTGTCCCCCATTATTAGATTGGATCTGCACACCTGCTGCCCGGCCTTGTAAACCTTGTACCGCTGACAATACAGGATAAGCCATCAATTCCTCAGATTTTACTGAAGAGACAGAGCCTGACAGGTCACTTTTTCTCACAGTACCATATCCTACTACTACGACCTCTTCCAATGAAACTGCATCCAAGGGCATACTAACATCTATGGTAGTTCGACTGCCAATTTCGATGCGCTGAGAAACGAATCCTAAAAAGGATATTACTAAGACTTCATCGCTCGCAGCCTCTATAGAATAGTTACCATCTATATCGGTAACTACTCCTCTTGATGTGCCTTCTATCAAAATAGAAGCACCAGGTATGGATTCTCCATCCTCCGCTGATGTCACAACACCAGTAACTACGTTCGTCTGTGCTTCTGCCAGCAAACTGGAAAAGCAAAGCAAGGCAACAGCCACGTACTTTATTTGATGTAATAATTTTTTCATAGTTTTTGTTTTTGTTTTTAACTGAAATAGATGATTGTGAGGGCCATGCCGATGATCAGCAAACTCAAGACCCACTCTTTCCAATGTTTTTTCATATGCATAGAAATTACAGGACAATCTTATCTAGATATCAGTAATCAAAAATCCAAAACAGGGTGTACAATCGTACAAAAAAGCCCTATTCAATCAAAATTCAAGCGATTAGGCGAATTTGGTTGCAAATTCTTTAGGAGAGATCGAGTAGTATTTATTAAAGCACTTCGAAAAGTATTTCGGGTTTTTAAACCCCACCTTGTAGCAAACTTGAGAGATGCTGCATTTGCCCAACTCTAGTAACTGGGCTGCTCTCTTCATTCGCATAGAGAGAATGAATTCATTGGGAGTCATATCGGTCCACGCCTTTATTTTAGTAAACAGCATGGTACGGCTAACGCCCAGTTCTTTGGCGAACAAGTTGACATCAAAAAACTGATTGTCAATATTATCATCCACGACTTGTATCGCTTTCTCCAGCAGCTCCTCATCGATCGACGATATCGTAATCTCACTTGGAGCAATCTGCTTCTCTTCTTTGAATTTGCTTTTCAAATTAGAAACAAATTTAACCAGATTTTTCACCTTGAGTTCCAGTTCGCGTACATTGAAAGGCTTGTTTAGATAATCATCGGCGCCGGATTCCAATCCCTCATACTTAAAAATCAATGAAGTACGGGCGGTCAACAGGATGAAAGGGATGTGGCTCGTTTTTAGATTGGTTTTGATTTGGGAGCAAAACTCAATGCCATCCATGTTGGGCATCATCACATCGCTGATAATGAGATCTGGCACTTCTTTTTGTGCTACGTTCAATCCCTTTAAGCCATCAGCAGCTTCTAACACGTTGTACTCAGCCGCCAGCAAACTGACAATGAAATTTCTGACTTGCTCATTGTCTTCTACGACCAAAACCGTGCTGGCCTCTGGCTTTTTACTCAAGACCTCCGGATTGATGACTATCGGGCTTTTGCCGATTATATTGTCTTTTAACGTGTAGTTTTCTAATTGCTCACTATCACGAAAATCACTCAACATTTGATCTTCGGATAAATGAGCTGCTCCCTTTTTTAAACGAACATTGAAGGAACTGCCTGCTCCAAGCTGACTTTGCACATCAATCGTGCCAGCGTGCAAGTCGACGATACTTTTGGCCAAAGCCAAACCAATACCAGTGCCCGAACTCACTTCTTTTTGGTGACCTTCGCTTTTTATCTGATAGAATCGGTCAAATATTTTGAGTTTATGCTCTTCTGAAATGCCTTGACCCGTGTCTGACACGGCTATTTGAACTTGATCTTCGGTTTGAGATAGCTTGATTGATATAGTTCCTTTTTCCGGAGTGTATTTAAAGGCATTGGATATAAGGTTATAGAGTACTCGCTCTAGCTTGTCTCGATCAAAATAAACTCTTATTTCTTCAGCAACGGACTCGAATTGGTAGTCGTAATTCCCATTTTTCGCAAAGATTTTGAAGGACAAGAATATTTCATAAACGAATTTGACTAGGTTACCTTCTGCGGCTTTCAATTCATCCTGATTATTTTCGATCTTTCTAAAATCCATGAGCTGGTTGATCAACTTCAGCAATTGATTGGCACTCTGCTGCATGGTTTTCAGTTTTTTGTATAGCACCGAACTCCCTTTAAACTCTTCCATGATTTGATCCAAAGGGCCTAAGATGAGAGTAAGTGGCGTCCTGAACTCATGAGAAATGTTAGTGAAAAATTGAAGTTTCATGTTGTTCAATTCTTCCTGCTGCAAATTAGCCTTATGCTCCAGATCCAACTTATATTCTAGTTGCGTCTTGGTTTTGATCATTCGATAGAGAACAAATAATGCAGTAGCAATTATCAATGCATAGAGAACAAATGCCCATGCAGATCGCCAGGGAGCCGGATGCACTCTGATAGCCAGTTGGGTCAATTGATCGCTTTGATACCCATCGTTGTTTACTCCTTTGATTTCGAAGACATAATGGCCAGATTTCTGAATAATGTAAGAAGCCTCAGCTGTCGACGTAGTATTCCAATCCTCTTCCAATCCTTTCAATCGATAGACATATTCGTTTTTCCTAGGATTGATAAAACTGGGAAATGAAAAGCCTAAAGTGAAATTTGCTTGATCATAGGCCAGCTCGATATGCGAGGTGCTACTGATCGACTGAGAAAGAATTTCGGTAGGATCATTTGGCACAATGGTCCTATTGTTCACTCTGAGTTCGGTAATCCATACTTGAGGTGCATAGGTGTTTTCGGCCAATCGCCCAGGGAAAAACCAGCTTACACCATCGGGGCCTCCGAAGTATAATGCCCCATTGGCACTCTTGAGTGATGAATTGCTATTAAACTCATTGGAGACCAAACCATCAGATTCTTCAAACAGTTTTTTTGTTTCAGATAGTGGATCGTAATTAATAATGCCATTATTGGAGCTGATCCATAGTTGGCCCGTGGCATCTTCTTCTATGGCATGAATGGTATTACTCGTCTGTTGATATTCAGAAAATAAATCGATAGCTACGAATGTATCGGCTTTGAGTACATGAAGACCGGTTTCTTTCGAACCCACCCAAATTGTTTCATCACTTCCTTCAAAAATAACTCGGATGTCCTCTCCCGATTCGCTTTTCTGGTCATAAAAATGTCTCTTGAATCGAAAAGTTTGGTTTGCAATTTCATCTACGCCTAAGAAGGATAGCCCTTTTTGTGTCCCTACCCATAGGTTGCCCTTTTCATCTTTTGTCAAAGAACGAACCTGGTCGTCGGACAGTGTACTCTGATCCTGAGTATTGGATCTCAGATATGCGATACTATCGGAATTCGGATAATAGAGGTTGATACCTCCTCCAAACGTCCCAATAATCCAAAGATCTTTTCGATATTCAATAATATCATAAACACTGTTGTTACTCAAGCCAGAATCAGTGTCGAGGATGTTAGTGACTTCATTGGTTTTAGTATTAAAGGCATTTATCCCGGCATTGAATGTGCATATCCATAATTCGTGAGGGTCTGTGCTTTTACGCAAAGCTTTGATATTGTCACTGGTTAAGCCGTGACTGGATTTTGAGATAGAGCGGAAGTGTTTGGATGTCATATTTTGGATGCTGAGCCCTTTGCCTTCGGTTCCAAAGTAAATGTTTCGTTCGTCCTCCACGATTGAGCTCACCACATTGTACGTCAGACCAAGGCCGCCCACTTGTTGTTTGATATTGTTGAAATTGAAATTGGCGGCATTCCACATATTCAATCCGCCGTAATAGGTACCAACCCATACCGATCCGTTCGCACTACAAAAGATACTTTTGATCTTGTTTTCTGAAAGCGAGTTTTTCGCCAGCGGTACATGCACACTGCTATCGATATGGCCTTGCCCATCCATTCTGTTCAGACCATCGTAGGTGCCAATCCACAAGCGATTGGTCTGATCCACCGCCAGGGCTCTTATGTTGTTGTTGATTAAGCCATTTTCTGATCCATCTGCTAAGTATTGCTTCATCACTGTTCCGGTCGCGTCTAGCTTATACAGTCCAGAAAATTTTGAACCTACCCATAATGTTTCATCGCCGACGGCCACTATGGATTGAATGAATAGGCCTGTGCGCAAATCCGAGGACGTGGAGAGAGGCACTTCTTCAAATTCATATTGGTCTTTTCCTCGTACCAACTTGTTTAGACCTCCTTCTGTTCCAATCCAGGTTTGCGCATTGTGATCTGTGTACACAAAACGGATAGCACTGTGCGACAAGGCTTTCGAATTTCCGTCTTCCGCAAAATAGTGTGCTACCTGCCCGGATGTAGGATTCAACACATTCAACCCATCGGAAGTACCAATGAGCACTTCTTGGGAAGAAACGATATCGATGCTCCAAATGGTATTGTTAGAAATGCTATTAGAGTCAGCGGCATTTTCTACGTAGCGCGTAAATTTTTCTGTCTTCTGGTCGTAATAATTCAAGCCACTGTAGGTGCCAATCCATAAGTTGCCTTTTTCATCTACTTTTAGATCTAGAATATCATTATTACTCAGACTGTTGGGGTCGTTAGCCTTATTTCTATAGATCGTGATTTGGCCAGCATCGTACTTATTCAAGCCATCTCGGGTACCAATCCATAGCATTCCCTGATGATCCTGTGCCATGGCAATCACAGAGCTTTGAGAAAGACCGTCGGCGGTAGTGAGGTGCTTAAAGTCTAGAGAAACATGCTGAGCAAATACTTGAAATGAAAAGGCAAAGAGTAGACTGAATACACGTATGTATTTCGGAAAAAAAGTATCTATTTTCCACAACGCTATCAACCTCTCCTTTTTAATAATTTTTAACTGCCCTGACTTCTATTTATCCACCAGACAAGGTGGCCATAAATATAATCATTCAATAGCAACTGTCAGAGGGGTGGCCAATTGTGCTGCGAAGCGAGTCAAATACGCTTCCCACTCTTTTGGACCCTTAAACTGACCACTTTTTTGCCAATAAAACCCCGTATAGTATATCGACATTCCATCTTTTACTGACAATCGCGCATACACATGACTCAGGTCTTTAACTTCAGTTTCTACCAGCTCACTTCCAATATAATAGCCCGGTGCCGCAACTATGGCTGTGGCCAAGTAACTATCTCCGTGTGGCTGATAATAACTCACCCATCCGCCTAGAGAATCGACAGTTGCCTCTCCGTCATTTTCATGCAAAGTAAGGCCTGCATACAAAGTATCCGCACCATGTACAGAAACTTCGAAACGGCTCAACTGATTGCCAAGGTCAAGACTCACCTGATTGGTGTTATGCACTGTGTCAGACCCTCCGATTGACCAAGGCGCATAGTCCAATTCGAAGGCCGTTCGTAAACTGCCATTGGTCAAAGTTTTGTAATGTGTGAAATTCTTTGAAGTGTAAAACTCTTCGCCACGTTTCACGGCTATACCGCCACACCCGCGACTAATCCCAACGTGAAAGTTGTCCAATCCTTCACCAGTATCCTCATGGTAGGCATTGGAATTAGTTTCATAGTTCTTATACCACCTGTTAATGATTGGATATTCTACTTTTTTCAACCAGCAATCAATGCCACTGGTAAGCGTTCCACCCAGAACACCTTCTTCCTTCATTTGCTGAGCAGTAGGGCCAAAAGTACGGAACGCGACTTTGTCATTTTCCCAAGCATAGTCGTCAGTTCGCTCCGGTACAAATCTCGAAAAGCAGCTGTTTTGACTCTCCGGGTTTTGTTCTCCCTCGATCAACTTTTTCACTGAATACCTCACCGTTCCGGTTGCTGGCACTGCGGGCTGAAAAATGATCTCATCGGCCTGACCATCCTGGTTTTGATCGATGTATTGAACGATCTGTAGATTTCCATTTTCATCTTCAATTCCAAAGTCTTCCACGGATTGCCCTTCTTCCAATTTCAGCAATTCGCTGGGTACTTTTACCACTTCTGTACTTCGCGCATGTCCTAACGTATTCGTCACCGTGAAACTATTATTCTGTGTTTCAGATTGGCAGGAAGCCAATGCAAGAAGGATGCTCAATAATGAAATTCGTATCATAAAAAGAATGGTATTAGAAAAGTGAAAAAAATGGCTCGTAAATCAATCACGAGCCCATACATTAATCTTCGTTGGCAGGTTTACCAATCGTGGCCAATATGCCGCCATCTACATAGATCACTTGACCATTGACAAAATCACTAGCCTTAGATCCTAGAAATATAGCTGCGCCTTCCAAATCAGATGGGTCGCCCCATTTGCCGGCAGGGGTTCTACCAACAATAAAATCATTGAATGGATGACCATCTACTCTTATGGGTGCCGTTTGGCTGGTAGCAAAATAGCCAGGACCAATGCCATTCGTTTGAATGTTGTGCTTGGCCCATTCGGTAGCCATATTTCGGGTAAGCATTTTCAATCCACCCTTGGCTGCTGCGTACGCACCTACTGTGTTTCGACCAAGCTCGCTCATCATAGAGCAGATATTGATGATCTTACCAGATTTTCTAGCGATCATGCCTTTTACTACCGACTTCGAAACGATAAAAGGACTTACAAGATCCACTTTGATCACCTGCTCGAATTCTGCCACTTCCATATCTTCTAAAGGTACTCTTTTGATGATTCCGGCATTGTTTACCAATATATCTATTGGTCCTACTTCTGTTTCTATTTTAGTAATATTGGCCTTTACATCGGCCTCATTCGTTACATCAAACTTGTACCCCTTGGCTTCGATACCAGCGACCGCATATTCTTTCAAAGCGTTGTCGATCTTCACTTGCGAAGAATTGCCATTGATCACCACGGTAGCACCTGCTTTTCCCAGACCCATAGCCATGGCCATGCCCAGTCCGTGAGTAGCACCCGTTACCAGCGCCACTTTACCTTTGAGATTGAATAATTCTAATGACATGTTTATTGTTATCTTAGTTCTTGAATTGGACAAACATCCATATCTCCATAATCCAGGTTTTCACCGGCCATACCCCAAATGAATGTATAATTGGATGTACCAGCTCCAGAATGAATTGACCATGGTGGAGAAATTACCGCCTGCTCGTTTTGCATCCAGATATGTCTCGTCTCATCAGTTTGTCCCATAAAATGACATACTGACTGCTCTTCCGGAACTTCTATATAGAAATAAACCTCCATTCTTCTGTCATGCACATGAGATGGTAAAGTATTCCACACACTCCCAGTCTTCAGTTCTGTCATGCCCATTTGAAGCTGGCAAGTTTCGACCACACTCGACACAATCATTTGATTCACCACACGGTGGTTGGCTGTTTCCAATGATCCAAGCTCAATTTTATTGGCTTGCTCCTTCGTAATTTTTTTGGTCGTAAAGGCTTGATGTGCCGGTGCAGAATTCAAATAGAATTTGGCCGGATTGCTGGCATCTTTACTAGAAAATACAACGGATTTGCTGTCCTTCGCCACATAAAGTGCGTCTTTGTAAGTCAGCTCATAGTTCACGCCATCTACCATCACCGTGCCATCACCACCTACATTGATCACGCCCAATTCGCGTCTGTCTAAAAAGTTTTCTGCTTTCAGCGGATCTATAGCTTCTAATTTTATGTCACCTTTTACCGGTACTGCCGATCCGGTAATATATCTGTCATAATGAGAGTAAACCAATACCAGCTCGTCCGACTTCATCAGATCCTCTACTAAAAATTCCTTTCTCAATGCAGCAGTATCATACTGCTTTACTGCCTCTGGCGAAGAAGCATATCTTACTTCATATTTTACACTCATATTAAATATTCTTTGATCTCAGACAAAAATAAACAAAAAATACAATCGATTGTATTTTGATTGTGAAAAAGTAAATAAATTGCGGTGATGAAGAAGAAAATCACCATTCATGACCTGGCTCGCATTCTCAATAAAGACAGTTCTACGATTTCCAGAGCACTAGCCAATAGCCCCAGGGTCAAGAAAAAAACTCGTGATTTAATACAAGCCAAAGCCAAAGAGTTGGGCTACTTTAGAAATACTTTGGCTTCTAATCTGCGGAGTCAAAAAAGTCTCACTATAGGTGTCATTGTACCGCATATATCTCGTTATTTTTTCTCAACGGCTATAGCCGGCATCGAAGAAATAGCCTTCGAAAACAACTATCGGGTTATTATTGGCCAGTCGATGGATCAACTAGAAAAAGAAAGGCAACTTGTGGAAACTTTACTTTCCAGTCAGGTAGATGGTATCCTCATGTCTATCTCTATGGAGACCAATGCCTACGACCATTTAGAAAGAGTAGCCGAACAAAAAACGCCAATTGTCTTCTTCGATAGAAAATGTGAAGCTATACCAGCCAACAATATCCTGATCGACGATCATGCCCGAGCATTTGATGCCACCGAACACCTCATACTTAGCGGGAGAACACGAATTGCGCATTTTTCTGGCTTAGAAAATGTAAGTATTTATGAAGATCGGCAGAAGGGGTATAAGGAAGCGCTGCGCAAGCATAACATTGCGGAAGATCCAGATTTGATTTTCAAAAGTTCGCTCAAATCGAATGACGGTAAACAATTGGCCGATCAAATTCTGAATCTAAGGAAAAAGCCTGATGCCATTTTTTGCGCCAATGATATTGCCGCAATAGCCTGTATGCAAGTGCTACAAGAAGCAGGCATTCGTATCCCTCAGGATATTGCTATTGTTGGTTTTAGTAATGAACCACTCGGCGAATACACTACTCCTTCGTTGTCTTCAATAAATCAAAATCCCCTTGAAATGGGAAAAACGGCAGTCCAAACACTACTTAATCAAATAGAAGGCCCTCAAGCCGAGCATCAAACTAAATATATAGATTCAGAATTGATTATTAGAAATTCTTCAGGCAGGCAATAATGGTATGTTGTTTAATTCAGACCAAAGAGTACAACACGCTGCATATGTTTTTCTGATCATATCAAACAACAAGGAGTTAGGCAAAACATGAGTAGAAAAGGCAATTGCTGGGACAATGCTGTTGCTGAAAACTTCTTCAAAACACTCAGCTTAGAAATGTGATCAGCGGTGGCTTGTCTGCACCAACATTCGCTAGTGACAGAGTATATATTGGGTCAGGCAATTACCTTAGTCTATATTGTCTTGATCAAATCACAGGAAAACCTTATTAGATTTATAAGATGGGCTCGCGAATCGAAGAGTCAACCCTCTGTATTACAGGGATAAACTGTAGGCCCTTTCAGGAGATAGATATTTGCATGCTGTGGAGTGACCAAAGAAATTGATAAATAGAAGGAAACTCAATAAGCTTCCTTCTATTTATCAAAAGTTAACCTTTAGCTATAAATAGCCACCTCAGCATTTCCTTCCTGATTGATCGAGCCACGGTACATGCCTTCGGAATTGAAAACCAGGCTCACATTGCCCAGACCATCAACACCGATAATTCCACCTTCACCTCCAAGTTTGATTTGCTTTTCGTTGATGACGATTTGTGCGGCTTCTTCCAGGGATAAGCCTTTGTATTCCATCAAACAGGATATATCATGGGCGACCACGCCTCTAAGAAAAAACTCACCGTAACCAGTACAAGAAATGGCACAAGTCGTATCATTAGCATATACGCCAGCGCCGATCACTGAGCTATCGCCTAGCCTTCCATATTTCTTGTTGACCAAGCCTCCAGTGGAAGTGGCCGCTGCCAAATGACCAGCTTGATCTACTGCCACTGCGCCTACAGTGCCAAATTTTTTATCTACACTGTGATCCAACTTCATCTTTTCTGAGCCTTGAGCGGCTTTCCACTGCTCAAAACGAAAATCAGAATAAAAATATGAATTGGGAACTTGCTCAAAACCATGCTCCTCAGCGTATTCATCGGCGCCTTTTCCCGTCAGATACACATATTCCGAATTCATGATTTTGCGGGAAACAGCGATAGGATTTTTAATAGAGGCGGCACCGCCGACAGCGCCTGCCTTGAGCGTCTCTCCGCACATAATGGAGGCCTCCAGTTCATGATTTCCATCTGAGTTAAACACAGAACCTTTGCCTGCATTAAACAAATCACTATCTTCTAAGATGATGACCGCACGCTCCACGGCATCGAGGCTGGACCCTCCTTCATTTAAAATTTTATGCCCTTCCTTTAAAGAAAGCTCTAGTACAGCTCTGTAAGCTATTTCTTTCTCTTCTGACATGTTGGCTCTTGTAATCGTACCTGCCCCTCCATGTATGGCTAATGCAAATTTCTTGTTCATGTATCTTTATTCTATTCTGAACTGTGCCAGATCTTGTTGTTTCAAATTTTTAGTTACCGGGTGGATGGCTCCACCCGGTAAGGTTGTATCAATTGGAAGTTTTCAACCTTCCTCTATCTACATAATAATATTGTGAGCTTTCTCCTGATCCCGGACTCCATGAGGCTAGATTGAAATATCTATTTCCTTGTGAGTTACCTTGAATCAAATGTGCCCTGATCGCTTGTCTGTTTCTGTACCAATCAAGTGACTTCCGGTTTTGACAGCGTTCCGGCCCCTGACCATTTTGATTTAGGAAAAAAGCGGTACCATCTCCAAAAACATACCCTCTGCCATTTTCGTCAATACAAACAGCGGTAGCTTCATCCACACCAATGCCTTTGGCATTCATGCCCCAGTCCTTATTCATTCTGGCCATGAAGGTGATGTGTCTACCCCTACGATCCGGATTGTCATAATGCGTATCGGTAATGACACTCTCCAAATAAGGCACATCCAGAAAGTTGCCTTCCTGCAAGGACATGTAGGAGTTGTAAGGATTTCTAAGGGCTTCATTTGAATAAACTGTCCCATTGGCAGCATCGAAATAAGCCTCTCCCTGAATGGCGCATCCTGCGCTTGTACCTCCAACCGGGACTTCTTTGGTATTGATCAAATAATTGAGTGCGCTCTCCACTTTGGTATCCTTCCAAAAAGAGACATAATCATACTGATCACCTCCGGCGATAAACACAGCTTCTGCGTTTCGGATGGCTGTTTCTACCCCGCTATTATTGGCCAATGACCTGGAATCAATCAGCAGGGTTTCAACTGAATTGACATTACCCAAACCATAGATGTAATCATTGTAGCCATCGCCACCCGAAGCACGCAACACCACAAAATCACCTCCACCTGATCGATCGATCATCCATTCTATTGCTTCATCTACATCTGCTCCTCCACCCATCAACACTGTTCCCGGTTCTGTCTGCCTGGATACATCACCTGCATCACCGACTAGTCCAATCGAGGCCGCTGTGTTTCCATTCACTGCTCCCTTTTGATTGGTAATGGCAGGCACTGAAGAAGATATATCTTCTTGCTCTGCACATGACATGCTTAGGCTTATCATTAGCCCAAATACTATACTCGTTATTTTATTAGTGTTCATTGTTACTTTGTTTTAGTTAAACATTTCCAACTGACCTAATTGATGGAAGAACGAGCACTTCCTAGTTGTTGAAAATAGGCTGCAGGTTGCGCAGGGCAACACTTTTGCCTTGTAGATGTTTGTTCATATTTATATTTGTTTAGTTTCAAATTGAATTCTTTTAGTCACCAGTTGAAATATAGGACTGGTGGTATGAGCAGGGTCATGGCTAGCAAAAAGTAGATTACCATGAGTGGCCAGATCCATTTCAGCCATTTTTGATAAGATATATTAGCTAGTGTAAGCACCCCCATGGTTATTCCGCTGGTAGGGATTATCATATTGGATAGTCCGTCGCCCAATTGAAAAGCCAATACCGCAGACTGTCTGGATATCCCAATGATGTCACTCAAGGGGGCCATGATCGGCATGGTAAGGGCAGCCTGACCTGAGCCTGAAGGCAGGAAAAAATTCAAACAGGTCTGCACATAAAACATCAGCTGAATCGAGACTGCTTTAGGGAAGCCATCTACTGCCACTGATGCACCGTACAACATCGAATCTATTATTCTTCCTTCGGATGCTATGATGATGATGCCTTTGGCCATGGCGATGACCAAACAAACTTTCACCATTTCTGAGGCACCAGACACGAAGGCATCCAACGTTTTTTGTAGTTGCAATCTGGCCAACAAAGCGGATACAATTCCTAAAACCAGAAACAATCCTGAAATTTCATTGATGTACCAACCCCAAACGTTGACACCTACAATAAGCAAACACAATCCGCCTAAAAACAGACCAACTATTAGTTTTTGTCTTAGGGTAAACTCAATGCTATTTTCTTTATCTGATTCCCGATAGGGTGAACTCAAATCCTCTTGATAATTTGGGCTTGAAGCCGGATTGGCATTCAACCTTTTGGCGTATCGCATCAAAAACAAAGCAGTACCTACCGTAAATAGCAACCAAACTACGACTCGATATTCCCATCCGCTAAAAGGAGTAAGCCCTGCAATACCCTGAGCAATTCCAACCGTAAAGGGATTTAAAAAGGCACCGGCAAAGCCTGCTCCTGCTCCCAGAAACGGAATACCAACCCCAAGAAAAGAGTCATAACCCAGCCCATAGGCCATCGGAAGCGTGATCATGATAAACACCAGTACCTCTTCGCTCATGCCAAAAGTGGCTCCGGCCAGAGAAAACAAAAAAGTAAGTACCGGAATCACCCAGACAGGGTTTTTGCCGTTGGCATCCGTCTTCACCACGCTTTTCAGACCATTGGCAATAGCCCCAGTGGCGTTGATGATACCGAAAGCACCTGCCACAAAGAAGATAAACACAATCACTTGCGCAGAATCAATGAAGCCCTGTATCGGTGCTAAGATCAAATCAAATACCGATGATGGATTTGCAGCCGTCCAATGAAAGGAACCGGGCACAACGATCTCACGACCATCGACCAAGTCCCTATCAAATGCTCCTGCCGGTAACACCCAGGTCAATCCGCAAAATAGGATGAGGATGACGGATAAAAGGATGAGTGTATCTGGTAGTTTTACTTTCATTAATTTGGATTAAAAGGGAATTATTTTACCAGACTAAACTTTTCTCCGGCAAGCAATACTTTCACTGAAAGGTTCTTCATTCCTAGTTTGCCATTCAGCTCCGAAGGCTGATCACTTTGGTTATTCATCACAATTACCTGCGAATCGCCCACCACTTCAGCGCTATCGCCTTTCACCAGAATGGCGGTGGCTTCATCGATACCAACACCCAATAGTTGTGGGTATTCAGCTACTGCACTAAGCAGCCGATTATATCTGCTACGCTTTATGAAATGCTGATCAATGATGGCCGTTTTAACCAAACCCAACCCATCTGCCATTTCTATATTGTTAGCTTCTATGTTGCGGAACGTATCCTGATATTCCGGAAACTTCTTTTCATTGCCAGTGATCATGACTTCACTCATCACAGCTGCCCCTGCACTGGTACCGGCGACTACTGTTCCTTGCTGATAAGCCTGATGGATACTTTCATAGATCGCCGATTTGCCGATGGCGGCCATAAACTTATTCTGGTCTCCACCGGAGATGTAAATCATGGCTGCCTTACCCAGGCTGTCCAGCTGACTATCCCTCACGGTATCAGCAGAAATGTTAAAACCTACTACTTGATCAATACCAGCTTTGGTGAATTGTTTTTTGGCATAAAAAACCGCTGAATCCGGCTCGACGCTGGACATGGGCAGAATAATACCATATCCACCTTCACGAAGGCCCGACTCTGTGATCAGGCGCTCGATCATGGCTGCGGGTCTTTTGCCTCCGCCTATGATAAATAAGGCCCCTTTCGGTTGATCAATAGATTCCTCGATGGTCGCTTTATCCTGGCAAGAAACCAGTGAAAGCAACAGCATAGCAGATAAAATAGCTCCTTTCATTGCTTGAATAGTTTTAAATAGGACCGACCAAAGTCGGCCCTATTGGATATAAACCTCAGTTGTTATGGGATAAATACCAGACTGCGTGGATCATTGTATCCAGCGCCAATCGTAATCTTATTAGCACCATTTAAATCAGCCATCAATACATTTCCGGTATTGCGTTCTGTCCAATACATCTTTGAATTTGTATTATCAATAGCTATACCATAAGCTCTATTAGCTGTCTCTAGTACAGGCTCTACTGAACTTCCGTCCAAATTCGCTCTCAGGATTTCGCTGTTATCGGTATTATCAAAGTAGATTTTTTCATTGGCTTCGTCTATAGCTATACCATAACCATAGCCACCGCCGGAATAATCGATAATTCGTGTGATGCCAGATCCATCCACATTCCCTTTCCAGACTGCTTCAGCTCCAATTTCCACACAGGTCACATAGAGATTACCATCATAGTAGGCAATACCTACAGGCAATTCGCCTAACCCATCGGAAGCATTGTCGTAAAGTGTAGATTTAGAATTGTCGCTTAGATCCACAGCAACGATCTCATTCGTTCCTCTGTCGGTTACGTATGCCATTTGATTAGCCACATCAAGTGCTACTGCTCTTGGCTCTGACAAGCCAGATACTACTACCTCGATGTCAGATCCATCCACATTTGCTTTGCTCAATGTGCCATTATCCTCATCTGTGAAGTAGAGCAATTGATTGTCAAAGTCATAGGCCAATCCGGTACCAAACCCGGCCACATCGAATGAGGTGCCATCTAAATTATTGATTTTAAAATCACCTGCATCAATAAACAAAACCTCTACCAACAGTGCATTTGGATCGCGCACAGTAACGGTTTGTGAAATAGCGTCCATGTCGTCGGCACTTTGTACCACCAAATAAACTTCATAGTCACTCGGCTCAGTGTATGTATGTGAGACAGTTTCACCCAAAAGTGAAGTTCCATCACCCATATTCCAGGTATAGGTCACATCACCTACTCCATCGATGAGCAATGAACCACTGGTGAAAGTCACTTCACTAGGTGCAAAATCACCATCACTAAAGGAAAACTCAAAATCCGCATCCACACTGCGTGATTGCGGAACAGGAAAATCATCATTGCCACAGCTAAAAGCTAACAAAGTGACAATGGCCATTGTAAGTATTACTATAAATTTATTCATGACTTCTTAGTTAGCTTTTCTTAGAATTAAACCACGTACATCTACAGCCAAATCGATCAAGGTAGACTCTTCTGTTCCGTCCAAATTGGCTACTTTCAGCACTCCATTTCTATCCACTGCATAATACTTGCCCGTTTCAGCGTTGATGGCAATACCATAAACACGGTCTGCGGTGGTTCCTACTTCTTCGATATTTGATCCATCTGTGTCACATCTCAAAATCTTACTACCATCGGTGTCATCGAAATAGACTTTTCCGTTCACAGTATCTACTGCCAATCCATAACCATAGCCACCGGCACTGTAATCCACAATTCGAGTCAAATCAATGCTTGTAATATTACCCTTCCACACGGTTTCGGCATCGATTTCTACTGCGGTGGCATAAAGATCTCCGTTGTAAATATCTAAGCCGACAGGAGCCACAAAGTCCGCATCGTCTGCATCACTATAAAAAGTGATGGTAGAATTATCAGTTAAATCCACTCGAGTAATTTGATTATCTGTTTTCTCATTGACATAGGCGTAGCTATTCGCAATATCCAAGGCAATTGCTCTGGGTCCATTCAACCCTGTTACCAGAGAAGTCTCAGCAGTTCCATCTAGGTCGTTTCTATAAAGAATACCATTGTCATCATCAGAGTAGTAAAACTCTTCATTTGTAGCATCATACGCCAATCCCATGCAGAAACCTGGGAGATCGAAAACATCCACCGCGATAGTTGGATTATTTAGATCAATCTTTCGAAGTTTCCCGGCGTCATTGTCTATGAAATACAGTTCGAAATTATTCGGGCTAACCGTTATCGTAGTGCTGGCAGAGCTTGTCCCTCCAGAACCTGTCGCGGTAAGTGTAACTGTATAGTCTCCAGGTGCATCATAGGTAAATGTTGGGTTTTCTTCGGTACTTGTACTATTGTCAGCATCACCAAACTCCCAAGAATAGCTCAAGCCGTTCTCAGTCTCATTAGTAAACACAACTGCTTGCGCAACCTTGAGTGCATCATTATCAGCCACAGTAAATGCTACAGTTGGTACTAAGCCAACAATAGTGATGCTTTGACTGTACAACTCCCGCTGACCATCATTGTTAGCCTTTAGTGTTACCGTATAATCACCTTTATTTTCATACACGTGGGTGGCATTTTTGCCCACATAAGTTTGGCCATCGCCAAACGACCATAGATATGAACTTGCTTCATCAGAATTGTTGATAAATTCAATTTCAGCTAATTCTTCCAATACACTTTCCTCCGAAATGCTGAACATCGCTTTCGGGGCAATTACCTCATCTTCCTCTTCGCAACCTGCTACCAGCGTAGCCACTAGCGCCATGAAGAAAAAGTATTTTATATTATTAATGATTTCTTTCATCTTAATTCTGGTTTATAGATTAATAACCTGGATTTTGAACCATCACATCATTGGTGATATTCATCTCGCGCTGTGGAATCGGATTCACGCCACGGAAGGCGGCACGCCCGGTGATACTCTCGAATCTTCCCAATCTGACCATATCAAACCAGTAGTGTCCTTCAAAAGCAAACTCTGCTCTTCTTTCATTCAACAAAGCAGTGACCATAGCATCATCAGACACGAATGAACTCAAATTGGTCAATCCGGCACGATTTCTTACGGCATTCAAATCCGGTAATGCATCATCAGGAGTACCGCCAGTCTGCATCGCCAAAGCTTCCGCTCTGATCAGGTACATTTCTGACAGCCTAAACAAGATGGTATTCGTTCCTTCGTCTTCTCTGGCCCTGCCATATTTCGCACATCGATTGTAACCATCAATTTCTTCGAAAAGCAACCCTCGCTCTGCGTTTCCACTAGTAGTTAAAAAATCTACCAGACCATCACTAACCGCTACTTCAGGAGGCGTAGTGTACATCTCTATTGACCATGCATTAGGGTCGTCAAGCGCAATAAAGTTCAACTCCATGATTGACTCATCAGCCCCTTCCGTAGTAAATACTTCATTGTAATCATCAGCCAGATTATAAGTACTATTGCCAATAACATCAGAAGCCATGCTAGCTGCTGTCGTATAATCACCCTGGTATAAGGCCACTCTCGCCATCAATGCCTGTGCTGCCGCCTTTGATGCATAAAATCTATCATTTTGATTCTCTAGCAAGGCTATGGCATCAGTAAGATCATCCGTGATCTGCTGATAGCTGGCAGCAACGGTACTCCTTGGCGTTTCTTTCACTTCAAGAGAAGGCTCCAATGGTACTGGAATTCCAAATTCAGAAGCGTTGTCAAAAAACTCACCATGCTGTCGCAACAAATCAAAAAAGGTGTACGCTCTAAAGAAGTAAGCTGTTCCCAGCATTCTGTTTTGATCTTCCTCCTCAATGCCGTCCACTTTTGGTACTGCGCTGATAATGGCATTGGCTGAATTGATCGCGTGATAGGCAGAAACCCAATAATCTTCGAAATGAAAATTGGATGGTGTCACACTTCCTGACTCCAACTCCGCCCAAAAAGCTTGAAAGCCTGTAGCTGCAGAGTTTTCTGCCAACATTTCTGTGGCTAATATTCCTCTGCCGCCATAGAGATCACCATCCTGCATGGCATCATACAAGCCATTGACGGCAGACTCTGCCGACTGCAAATCGACAATAGCTTCAGAGGTAGCAACGCTTGACTGTGGCTCTTGATCCAAAACATCACAGGACATAGCCATGACAGTCAATAATAATATGTATATGTATTTAGTATTTTTCATGATTGTCATTCTTAAAATCCAACATTGATACCGATACTGTAAGTACGGGCTTGTCCCAGCGTACCGAAGTCTTCACCTTGCAGTGTATTCAGGTCTCCCTGACTGCTCATATTGGCTGAAACTTCGGGATCGAAACCTAAATACTTGGTCCAGGTCTTCAAGTTTCTTCCTTGCACGTATAAGCGAGCAGACGTCAATCCAATTTTTGAAACCCAATTGCTTGGGAAGTTGTAAGTCAGCTTTACATTTTTTAGACGAACGAATTCACCATCTTCCAAATATTGCGTACTGAATCTTTGCCACTGAGCATCCGTATCGTTAGGGCTCGTGAGTGATGGCCTTGGGATATTGGTGATATCACCCGGTTGCTGCCAGTAATCCAACGAGTTTACACTCTGGTTTCCATAAGGAATGCCACTCTGCAACGAACCGTAGTTTTCATACGCATGTCTACTTTGGTTGAATATTTTGTTTCCTCCAGAGTATTGGAAGAATACATCAAGTGTAAATCCTTTGAAAGAAAATGAGTTGTTGAGACCACCAAAACGGGTAGGAATACCAGACCCCACAGCTTGACGGTCATCCAGGTTGATCAGGCCGTCACTGTTGATATCTTCGAAGACCGCATCTCCTGTAAGTGGATCCACACCCAAATATTCAATCAAAAACAACTGACTCAACGGTTTGCCTTCCTGAATCACAAAGTTTCGGCTTACCACCTGTCCGTCGTTTACCACGTCTATCACTTCATTCTTCAGCTGTGTGAAATTCACATTTACATTCCAGGTGAAATCACCTGCTCTCACCACGTCTGCATTAGCAGAAAGCTCGTATCCGGTATTTTTTATTCCACCGAAATTGGAGGTCACCGAAGCAAAACCTGTAGCACCCGGCACATCAGTTTCAAGCAATAAGTCCTCGGTATCTTTGATAAAGTAATCGGCTGTAAATGAAAATCGCCCATCAAACAAACCAAGATCAAGTCCTACATTTAGCTGGGTTGTTTTCTCCCAGGAAAGATCCGGATTTTCCAATACATCTGGAGAAGAACCACCATTTCCATTGTATGGTGAAGACAAGTTGTACACACCTCTCCATCTAAAGTTGCCAATTTCGGCATTACCTATGGTACCATAGCTAGCCCGTAGTTTCAAGTTGCTCACTACGTCTACAATTTCATCCATAAAGCCTTCATTGGAAATTTGCCAACCGACTGAAACGGAAGGAAACACACCATATTTTTTGTTAGCCCCGAATCTAGATGAGCCGTCTGCTCTTACCGAACCACTTACCAAATACCTTCCCTTGTAGTCGTAGTTAACTCTACCCAGAAAGGATTGGAAACCATAACTAGTCTCGTCAGAACTACCAGTAGTATTAGCTGCTGAGGATATTTTGATGATTCTATTAGAAGGAAACCCATTGCCTGTAATTTCAGAAAACTCGGCTCTGGACTGCTGCAAGGTATATCCACCGATCACATTCAAATGATGATCTGCACCCAAATGAGTATCGTATGTCAAGGTGTTTTCACCTAACCAGGTAGTCTGATCATAGGTAGCATAAATTCCTTCGCCTACTGCTGTTTCTTTACCACCTGCAGGAGTAAACGACTCTTCAGTCAAACCACTGGCATCCACAGACCACATAGACTTGAATGTAAGCCCCTTGATGATGTCAACTGTTAGGTATGTACTGGCCAGCACTCTATCTGTAGTACCGTCATTGATATATTGCTCGGCGATGTACAACGGGTTTTCCAGTGCCCACCAACCATTGTATGAAAATGGATCGGTATAAGCACCATTCTCATCTTTAAGTGGAGCCGTAGGATCCCAAGCCTGTGCATTGATCACCACACCATATTCATCATTTTCGTTGATAGTTCTTTCATGATTGGTACGACTTACCATCACATTGGTACCAATACCTACCTTATCACTCACTGAATGATCGAGGTTCATTCTGGCCGTCATTCTTTCAAAATTGGTTCCTACCTGAATACCTTCCTGATTATAGTAGTTGCCGGAAAAGAAGAATTTAGTTTTCTCATTTCCTCCTTGCATGCTAATATCGGCGTTGTGCGTAATTCCGGTTCTAAATATATAATCGTAAGCATTATAATTTGGTAAGTTCGGGTCATTAGGATCTCCCAAGGTGGAGTTCCAATAGTTTTCGCCCAATCCATCATTTACTGCAGCCACGTTCATGAATTCGATCCACTGTTTGGAAGACATGAGTTCAGGTGTGTTGCTAATCTGAGAAATGCCCGTGTAATATCCCGCATTAAATTTGGTCTTACCCACTTGCCCTCTTTTTGTTGTAATCAAAATTACACCATTAGCACCCCTGGATCCGTAGATCGCCGATGCCGCTGCATCCTTCAATACTGTAACAGATTCGATGTCATTGGTGTTGATATCAGCCATAGGGTTGACGGGTGCAATGTTGGAATTCAATGCAGAATTGTTTCTCGATACCATAGGCACCCCATCCACAACAAAAAGAGGCTGACTACTTGCGCCTATAGAGGTGACCCCACGAATGTTGATATTAATTGCAGCTCCGGGTGTGCCAGATCCACTTGAGATATTCAATCCTGGTGTCTGCCCTTGCAGGGCTGATTCAAAACTGTAAGCACCAGGCACATTGGCCAATACTTCAGCATCTACTGTAGAAATAGAGCTGGTCACGCTAGATTTTTTCTGCGTACCATAGCCCACCACCACGATTTCTTCCAGCTCTTGAGCGTCTGGCTCCAGGGTGATATCGATCACCGAGCGACCATTGACATTCACTTCCTGAGTAGCCATGCCAATAAAAGAAAATATCAAAGTAGCTTGATCAGGGCTGTCTACTTTTAACTGATAAGCCCCATCGATGTCTGTAATCGTGCCTACATTGGCTCCTTTGAGCTGCACGTTTACCCCAGGGATTCCGGCATTATCTTCAGAAGAGATTACGGTCCCTGATATGGTGCTCTGAGCCAAACTATTGGTCAAAACACCAAGCATTAATAACATTCCTGTAAAAATTTTTTTCATATTGATTATCTATGAAATGCTTGAAACCTTTGGTTTACCTCCGGTTAGTTGAGCATTTTATTAAACAAATTGATTTATTAGTAATAGCGAAAGAAGGATTGCTTCCGTAGGCCTTATGACCCAATACCCCTGGTCAACAGTTGAATATGGGCTGTAAGTTCTGCAAGCTGACAGGTTTACTCCGCTGGATTGGAATTGGATTCCCTCCATTGATCTTGGGTTGCGGGTAACTGTCACCATAGATCATGTCGACCATCCCCCCGATAGATTTATAAGCTAAATAAACACTATTCATGGTCGACGATGATTTTATGGATTTGAAAATCTTCTCCTTCGTGCAGTTTGAGCAGATATGGTCCACTCGGCAAGAAAGAAAGATCAAGTTTCCGATTTGGAAACCACCTTTGGCTATCTAACAGGACCTTCCCACTGAGGTCCAAAATTGAAACTTTTAGTTGGTTGGCATGGGATATGTTCAATATCCCATGGGTCACGGGGTTAGGGTAAATTTTCCACGAATCTTCTAAAGAAGAAGCCAGCAGGACTATTTCGGCAGCGGCTGATTCTGATAGACAAGAGGTCGAATTTCCATTCTTTACCTCCACGGCATACGTGTATGTCGTTCCTTCAGAGACGTTTGCGTCGTCGTAAACAGTCTTGGTATCATCTAAACTGGCCAGCAATTCAAACTCCTCTGCTGCCATCTTTCTATAAATATTTAACTCATCAGCCTCTTGCTCAGGCAATGACCAGGATACTCCCACCACATTATCTTGCCATTCGGCCTTCACATCGAATGGAGACTCCAACTCCTTTGCCAGGACCGGATCTGCACTTTCATCAGTAGTTCCTATGACAATTTGCTGTCCTGAAACCAAATAATAAGTCATCTCATCAAAGCCAACTGCATTTCTCGCATCGCCACTACTGTTGACTTGTTGATCCGCTTGATCTCCCAAACTACTATTATTTTTTATCAGAATGGAAGCGTAACTTCCTGTACTGGTAAGCTCATTATCGCCCTCGTTTTGACTGATGGTAACATAAGAACGTTCGTTGAGATAAATCCCATAGCCCAATCTTTGACTCACCATACCATGAAGCACAGCAGAAGTATTGTTTTCATAATAAGTAGAGGTGGAAGGATCATACGTATTGGGCATAATGATAGTGGTTTCCAAAATACCCAGTCCGGATTCATAGGCCAATTCACCATAGTAGGCATTCAATTCATCAACTTCGTTGTTGGTGCAGTAATAAGCTCCTACCAGAGCCGAACTGTAGCCGATAAATGCTATCTGGCTATCTGATCTCTTCATTTTTTCTAAAAGCAACTGCCCGGTCAGATCATTTTCAAAGTAATCCGAAAATGTCTCAATATCCAGATCTACTACTACCATGGTCTCAGCTTCTCTAATTTGATTTCGGGTAGCCACTCCATCACATTCATCAGCAAGTACGGTTTCTACTGTAATTACATCCAGGTCACTGTTGGCTTCGAAATAACTCTCGTATGAATTGATAAGGGAACTGCCACTCCGACTAATAAGAACTACTGATTCTGGGGTGCTGGCAATTAATTGGTCCAAAAGATCTTCGTTATGTGAAAGTGCATCTGACCCTGAGAGGTAAAGGGTGCTTTTTAGGTTTTCGGTTGATTTTATCGCACTGGTATTGGCATCATAGGTGCCCAGGATTTCCATGCTTTCCAAATCGTAGCTCATCTCATGCAGTAGATGAGTCACCTCAATATCATTGGCTACCGGCTTATCTCCGTCAGTAGTGAAGTTGCTCGATTGGTAAATGCTGACAGCTCCGGTACCGTAGGCTACAGCTTCCAGGTTCTCATCAATACATAGGGCCGTTTTGTCGTCGACACCAATACCTGCTACTGTTTCATCTTTATTGAGTTTCCAATGGCCCATAAAGGCTAATAATCTTGGAAACCTTCCTCGTTCAGCAAAATGTGTATCGACTATCACGCCATCCAGCACATCCAGAAAGTCATTTTCAAGGGTAATATTATCACTATTGACATTACTCAACGCTTCGTCAGGGTAAAGTGAAGATTTTTCGGCCGAATAGAATACTTTGGAAAGAATGGCCATGCCGGCTGAAGTCCCCATAATTACACCTCCGTCGGCAAACTTATCTTCGATAGCTTGGGAAACCTTAGAATTTTGATACAAGTCATAATATTCATACTGATCTCCACCCTTGAAGAAGAAAACATCATAGGCCATCAAATCATCGTAAGTATCCTGCGCATCAGCTAGAGCTGAGCTATATATTTCAAAATTGGCAGCATCTGCTGCACCGAGACTTTCAAAATAGTCAGGCAACCAATCAGAAGTGCTTCCCTGTTCATAGCTGATGATAGCTACTTTTTTGTTAGTCGATTCATCTATGGCCCACTGGTAAGGTTTGTTGCTCCAACTGTAGCTGGCATCTGACTCTGAGCCACCACCGACAAGTACCATCTTACCTGATTGTGCCGACAGCACAGCACTAATAAGCACGAACAAAAAAGTGAAAATTGACTTCATGAATTACAACAAAAAACAGATTGATTTTGAATAAAATCGTTAGGCAGTTTCGAAAGTTGTAGGAAGTCTAGTTATTGAATATGGGCTGCAATCCAAGCAAGCTCACTACCTTGAAAGTAGGAGTAGAATTGATCGTGATATTTGCTTGTGATGCATTCATACGTTCTCCAATATTATGGACTTAAATTTTAAGATCAAAATATTTTTAAACATTAATTTGATATAAAATGAAAATTCACTTAATAGGTTTCATATAAAGTGAATTTTCATTCTAACCTGCTTATAAAAATTATATCATGGATATTAAGCCAAGACAGGTTTTTTCAATTTGGTCAGAATCGACTCCGCAAATTCAAGAATTTCCAAAGCGATTTCTGCCATCTTGTTTCCCTTATCATCTAGCAACGGATTCACTTCTACCAATTCAAAAGCACAGACTTTACCTGATTCCAAAATCACTTGGATAAACTCCTTCACTTCTTCTTTTAACAGACCATTTTTGACTGGCGTCCCCGTTCCATAACTGGTAGCCTCACAGTCCATCCCGTCCACGTCTAGGGAAAGGTAGATCATGTCACAATCAGCAAACTTCTCTTCTAGAGCGCGTCGTGCCATCACCGATGCACCCCTAGTCCTGATTTCATCTACTTTATAGTTAGTGACACCGCGCTGTTTTATAAGCAAATCTTCGGCCCGCTCAGTATCGCGCACCCCAACAAACAACAAATTTTCTGGACTGACTTTAGGCTGACTTGTGCCTACTGACTTCAATTCATCCCAAAGTTGTTGGGTTTCAGTATCAACCTCGTTGCATTTTGCTTCTTTATTATCCCAACCCAATGCAGCTGCTAAAGGCATGCCATGTACATTACCGGAAGGCGTAGTATAGGGCGAGTGCATATCGGCATGTGCATCGATCCAAACTACACCTAACCTTGAATCAGGATAGGCCTTCTTGATACCAGCCAAAGTCCCACCAGCAGAAGAATGATCTCCCGAAATGATGATCGGAAGCTGCTGATCTAACAGATTTTTTGATACCTCCCTACTTACCATTTCATACACCTTTTTTATCCCGTCGATTCGCTTGGCAAATGGGTGACGAGTTTCCTTGTACAAATCGTCTTGAGGCACTATCAAAGTATTGACCTGATGGCGTTGGAAAAAATCCGACCCACCAGCCAAAGCACTCATTCTGATCGCATCCACGCACAAGCTAGCTCCTCTCGTACCTGCACCAAGTTCAGATTTGTTTTCTATTATACATATACTCATAGCTTTTGGGATTAGTTGTTGAACTTCAAGATTGTTCTTTCTAGAATATCCATGGCATGGTTCATCTGCTCTTCTGTGATAACCAAAGGCGGTGCTAATCGGATTTTGTTGCCATGAGTAGGCTTAGCCAAAAGCCCATTATGCATCAACTCAATACAAATACGCATGGCCAGGTCAGAATCTTCGGGTGTATTGATGATAATGGCATTGAGCAGTCCCTTTCCTCTAACGGCCTTTACCACAGAACATTTACTAATTATTTCTTCCATTCTAGCCCGAAACAATTTTCCCATTTTATCTGCATTGTGAATCATGCTTTCCTGAAGAACAACTTGTAGTGCAGTTTTAGCTACCGCACTTCCCAGTGGGCTGCCACCATAGGTTGAGCCGTGTTGTCCTGGCTTGATCACTTTCATCACTTCATTGGGTGCTAATACAGCAGACACCGGTACAGTTCCACCCGATAGCGCTTTGCCGAGCAACACCATGTGGGGTTTAATGCCACTGTGATCAGAGCAAAGCAGTTTACCGGTTCTTCCGATACCGGTCTGGATTTCATCCGCCACGAGCAGGGCATTTTGTTCACAACATAGCTCGAAAGCTTTCGCCAAATAATCATCATCTGGCACAACTACTCCTGCTTCTCCCTGAATAGGCTCCACGATAAAAGCAGCTACATTTTTATCTTCAAGTGCTTTTTCCAGTGCTTTCAGATCGTTGTAAGGTACCTGACGTACCCCCGGCATATAAGGCCCAAATCCTCCTCTGCTTTCCGGGTCGGAAGAAGCGGAAACCACGGCTAAGGTTCTACCATGGAAATTTTCTGAAGCGAACAATATGACTGCCTCATTTTCAGGCACTCTTTTCCTTTCATAGGCCCATTTCCTGGCCAACTTCATGGCGGTTTCCACAGCCTCTGCGCCTGTGTTCATGGGCAATAGTTTATCATAACCAAACAGTTTGGTCACATATGTTGCATAATCTGCAAATTGATCATTGTGAAATGCACGTGAGGTCAGCGTCAATCGCTCCGACTGTTCCTTGATTTTAGCGACAATTTTTGGATGACAATGCCCCTGATTGACAGCTGAATAAGCGGAAAGGAAATCAAAATATTGCTTGCCCTCTACGTCGGTTACAAAAACTCCTTTCCCTTGACTCAAAACCACCGGTAGTGGATGATAATTATGGGCACTGTGATCTGATTCTTGCTGAATCAATTCTTCTGTCTTCGATAATAGTAGTTCCATTTTAAGAAATTTTGTTTCCCCAAAAGGACCACAATCCCAATCCGACTTGTGCCGGCCAGCAGGTCAACCTTTAGGGTTTGGTTAATGCTTATAAATACAACGGGGAGTTATATTTGAATAAATACAGCGCAATAATATTAAATTTTAATTTTTTCATAATTATTTATTTTAAATTTTTATTTTTCCTTGCAACTATTACTTTTGCTCAAAACAATTATAGTCATGCAACAAAAGCCGAAGTTTGATGAGTTGGACCTAAAAATTTTATCCTATCTGGAACAGGATGGGCGGATGGCATTTTCGAACATTGCCAACGAACTCGGGGTATCCAACACTATGATACATCAGCGCGTCTCGGCTATGCAGCAAAATGGAATTCTTGAACGCATTGCCCCCCAGGTGAACGAACGAAGAATTGGATTTGAATGGAGTGCCTTTACCGGTATTGTGTTAAAAGAAGATTCGAAGAGTGCCGAAATTATAGCTGCCTTGCAAAAAATTCCGGAAGTGGTAGAATGCTACTATGTGACAGGAAACTATACCTTGTTTACTCGCATAATGGCGAAATCTAACGAACACATGCGGCAGGTACTTTATGACAAAATAGACAATATCAAAGGGGTACTCCGAACCGAGTCCTTCATTGATTTTGGTTGTGCCTTCCGCCGAAACATCCCACTGCAGTAAGACAGACTTCAGACATTAACAAAAAACCCAAAAAGTGATGCATACGGATGTATTGAACCATTCCTCTTTAATCAATGAGGAAACAGATAAAGACTTTAGAATTGAAAGAGATTTTTTAGGGGAAAAAGAAATTTCCAATCAAAATCTCTATGGCGTGCAAACTACAAGAGCGCTAGACAATTTTCAAATTACCGGACTACCAATTTCCAATGAACCTTATATGATCAAAGCATTGGGATTGGTAAAAATGGCAGCAGCTCGAGCCAACATGGATTGCGGAGTATTGCCCGAAAACATTGGAAATGCTATCATCGAAGCTTCGAGACGAGTAGTTTCCGGAGCGGTAAATGATCAGTTTCCAACGGATCTGATCCAGGGAGGAGCCGGCACTTCAGTGAACATGAACGCCAATGAAGTGATAGCCAATCTGGCGTTGGAACAATTAGGCTTTGAAAAAGGGGATTACCAACACTGTGACCCAAACAACCATGTCAATTGCTCTCAGTCTACTAATGACGTGTACCCTTCCGCGTTTCGTATAGCGCTATTATTACGAATGGAAACCTACCAAAGGGAGTTAAGTCAATTAGCTCAATCGTTTGTCAAAAAGGGAGAAGAATTTAAAGACGTCCTAAAGATGGGAAGAACGCAGCTACAAGATGCAGTTCCTATGAGCTTAGGAGATGAATTTAAAGGCTGGGCACACACCATTGAAGAAGAAATCACCCGATTGGACGAAAGTAAGAAACTCATTCAAGAAATCAATATGGGAGCCACGGCCATCGGCACTAAGGTGAATGCCCCAGATGGCTACCCAGAACTGGTATGTGACTACCTGGCACAATTTTCCGGCTTACCCCTCCGACTATCTGAAAATTTGATTGAAGCAACTTCAGACACCGGTGCCTATGTACAACTTTCCGGAGTGCTGAAACGAAGTGCCGTAAAAGTCTCCAAAATTTGTAATGATCTACGCTTGTTGTCATCAGGGCCAAGAACCGGACTGAATGAAATCAACTTGCCACAATTGCAACCGGGATCTTCGATCATGCCGGGCAAGGTAAATCCTGTAATTCCCGAAGTAGTCAATCAGACTGCCTACTATGTGATTGGAGCCGATGTAACGGTGACCATGGCCTCTGAGGCTGGTCAACTCCAGCTCAATGTGATGGAACCTGTGATTGCCTTCAGCCTTTTCACATCCATGCAGTGGATGACCAATGCCTGCCAAACATTGAGGATGAAGTGCATTGATGGCATTACGGCCAATGCCGCTCATACCCAGGAGATGGTCATGAACAGTATAGGTATTGTAACCCTGCTGAACCCGATGCTGGGCTATCAGACTTGTGCAGGCATTGCCAAAGAAGCGCTGGCTACCAAGAAAACCATTCATCAACTGGTAGTGGAAGATAAGAAGTTGCTGAATCAAGCAGAATGGGACCAATTGTTTTCTTCAGAAAACCTGATCAGACCCAAATACTTTAAGAAACATTAACCCAAAACAGAACCCCTGAAGGCCATGCCTGAGGGGGTTATTTTTCAATCAAACTCTCAAAAATGACTTCTGCAGCGATCTGACTCCCGGCCAATGAAGGGTGGTGCTGATCGGAATCATAATAAGAATAATCACCAGTTTCATCTATATATTCCTTCCAAGCAATTCCGACCGGACACAAAATAGCATCAAGACCTGAGGCAACATCTCGGTAGTTTCGAATGACCTCGTTAAATCTGTGATAATTATTAACTGAAGGCCACACCATGAAGAAGGCCAGTTTCGCGTTATATCCATCGCACTGTTCTTTTATTTTCGTGCCATATTTAATCATATTGGCCCTTCCATTTAGACTGGCTGAAGTACCCTCTTGTATCACAACAAAATCAAAGAGTCCTGACGCTATTTCATTCTGTAGGATTCCATTATTCCAATGCCTCTCCAGTGTATATCCACCTGTAGTAACGGACCTAACTCCAATGTCTAATCCCTTCCTTTCACCCTCAATTACTACCAAACCTGGAAGATCATTGTAAATAGTCAGGCTATTGCCTACAAACAAAATATTATAGTCAGTGACTGATAAATCAGGACCTTCATTTATTGATATGTTGGGTTTGGAATTATTTACCGCACTTGAGTTTGGTTCAGGATCATGGTTGCACCCAGTCAAACCTATAAAAAACTGGAGAGCAAAGAGAATGATCCATTTGTGGTTGGTTTTGCTCATTTTCATTTGTCGTTTTGAATCTAACATGATTACCATACAAAACCCTTAAAAAGCTTGATCAAACAGAAACGCACTTAATTAATTCCAATCTATACTATTTTCCTTTTGCATTCATAAGTTAAAACAAAGTATTGTAGATCACATCTGCAGCCACCTGACTCCCTTTGAGAGAAGGGTGAAAACCATCAGAGCCATAATAGGAAAAATCATTTGTATCATCGAAATGTTTTTTCCAAACCCTACCCACCGGACAAAGTAGAGCCTCATTCAATGATGCTGCATCTTCATGATTCTTTATCACTCCATCAAAAGTATGATAATACGTCCTCGATGGCCAGACCATATAATAGGCCAACTCCCCGCCATATTCATCACACAGGACTTTGATTTTCTTACCGTATTCTATTAGCACTTCCCTTCCAAAAGCCTGAGACGAGGGGCCTTGTTGCACCACTACAAAATCGTATTGTGCTGTTGCGATTTCCTGTTGTATGACGCCATCGTTCCAATGATCAATTAAGGCGTAATTGCCCTTTACAACAGATTTAACTCCTATATCTACCCCCTTTTCTTCTGCTAAATTTCTTACCAATCCAGGTAAGTCATTCGAGTAAGTAAGACTGTTACCTATGAACAAAATGTTATAATCTGTGTTTTGCAGATCCGGATCATTGTCGGCTGGAACTATGGGGTCTGCTATTGGTGATACTTTGGGGTCATTATTGCTTTCGCCGAAGCAACTGGACAGGATGAGACAAAGTAGTAGCGCAGCAGCTACTAGAGCAAACTTAAAAATTTTCATTGTTGAATAATTTTGTTAGAAACTAATTTGCTCTTCGGTTATGATCATAACAACGGTCTTCCTGATTCCCCTACATTTTGTTATATCAATAGCAACCATCACTTTTCGGAAGGGTCTTTTCTTCACCATTCAGCATTGTTACTTAGGCTTGTGACATCTTTTGACATTCTCAAACAAGGATTGAAATAATTTAGAAGACAGTATAGCCAAACCATCGTTTCTTTGACCAAACGCCAAACTCATGATCAAAAACTATCTACTCATTACCATCCGCAACCTGCTCAAAAACAAAAACTATGTAATCATCAATACCCTGGGATTAGGTATTGCCATGGCTTGTTGTTTGACAGCCTATATACTCATCGCCTTCAATATTGAATTTGATGACTTTCACGATGACAACAAAGTAAAAAACATCTTCCGAGTCCACTCACATGTGGTTATTAATGGGTCTGACTTCAGGCAGGCTGTGAGTACTCCTTCGCCAGTAGGCCCAATGGCCACTGCAGATATTGCTGGCATCAAAAGACACTTAAGATACGCTGGCAGCCAAGGTGGTGGCGCGAGCGTAAGCTATATTAATGAATCCACCAACATCAACAATACATTTGGAGAGTATGTGACCTTTGCGGATAGTACGTTGTTTGATTTTTTTGATTTCCCACTACTTGCCGGAAATCACAAAGCATTCAAAAACTTGCACAGCATCTTCCTCAGTGAAAGAATTGCCAAAAAATATTTCGGTGATGAAGACCCGATAGGAAAGGTACTCACCCTAAGCTTTGCTCGTGGCATAGTGAAAAAAGTAATCGTAGGTGGGGTCTTGGCTAAAATACCAGTCAACAGCTCCATTCAACTTCCGATGGTCATGCGCTTCGAACATTTCGAGGAAATGCGTGCGCTGGACCAACCCGCTTGGGGAGACTGGAATGTGCCGGCCACGTTCTTTGAACTAGAAGACCCTTCGGTAGCTCATCAGATCACTCCTTATTTTGACAAATACCTTCCTCAAAGAAATGAAGCATTTAGAGAGCAAGTGGTCGAACGTGTCACCTTAGAACCCTTTAAATCTAGAATTGATCCTACAGTACTCACCTGGAGTTATGTAAACAGTGTTATTGAAATAGAGCCGCTACTCATTTTTATTGTTTTGGCTACCATGATTATGCTGATCGCCTGTTTTAATCTGACTAACACCTCCATTGCGATGATGGCCAACAGACTCAAAGAAATCGGAGTCAGAAAATCATTAGGGGCCAACAAGCAACAGATCATTGTTCAATTCTTATTGGAGACCGTCATTATGGCCTTGCTTGCTTTAGTTGCCGGGTATGTGATGTCAATGATAATCGTTCCTGAATTCACAGCTATGTGGGAGTTGCCTTATGGTCTGGAAGACTTAAGTGGTTCGAATCTGATTATTACTCTTTTTCTGTTGGTACTAATTACGGCTGTCTTAGCTGGAGCCTATCCTGCATTGTTTAGTTCGAAACTCAACACGATTTCATTACTCAAAGGAAAAGTACAGGTCAAAGGCACCAACTTCCTCACGCGGTCATTAGTTTCTATTCAATTTGCGATTTCGGTGATCGTGCTCATCGGAGGTATTGTATTTATTCAAAACACCAAGTTTCAGGAATCGATCGATTTTGGCTATCAAAAGGATCAGTTGATGCTCGTGGATATTAAAAGCGAAAAGGAATATCAAGCATTGGCTGCTAAAGCGCGGCTAAACCCAAAAATTGTAGAAGTGGGCTCTACCGAACATCAAATTGGCTTCAGTTCTTACCCCAATCCTATTTCTTTTCAAGGAGAGGAAATAGAAGTTAGACATTTGGAGTTTGGAGAAAACTATTTTGAAACCATGAACTTCAATTTCATTCAGGGTAGACCCTTAGACTATTCCAAAGCCAATGATTTTAATGAAGGTGCTGTGGTAAGCAGGCAGTTTCTGAAAACCTTAAATATTCAAGGGGACCCTATTGGTCAGTATGTGACGGTAAGAGAACAAAAGAAAAAGATTGTAGGTGTAATCGAAGATTTCGTTGATAATATCTTCCGATCAAAAGAACCTGAACCTTACATTTTTTACGCCACTGTAGGCGATAGATGGAGAAATTTGATCGTACGAGCGGAAGCCAAGGACTTGGGAGAAGTGAATGATTTTCTGGAGCAGCAATGGAAACAAATGTATCCCACCAAACCATATTCCAGTCATTATCAAGAGGACATTCTACTCGCAGAAAGCAATCAGACGAACGGAAACCTGGAGAAAATATTCCTTTTCCTTACCATCTTAGGAGGATTGCTCTCCGCCTCAGGCATTTACTCTTTGGCTTCATTGAATATTGCCAAAAGAACCAAAGAATTGGGCATCAGAAAAGCTTTAGGTGCTACTATGCAAAATATTCTATTTCTATTGAACAAAGAATTTGTCATCATTTTAGTGATCGCCGGCTTGCTCGGCAGCGTAGGTGGCTACTATGGCGCAACTTGGATTTTGGATTTGATTTATGCCTTTCATATTCCGATAAAATTTACTCCGGTTGCGCTAAGTGCCTTCGCTATATTTATAATCGGCATCGCCACTACGAGTATCACTATTTATCGAGGTGCTAGAGCAAATCCTGTGGATACATTGCGTAATGAATAGATAAATAAAGGTTCACAAATGTTTTACTTTTATTCGTCCAAATAAATCAATGCAATGACCAAGGAAGTCCGAGCCTTATTTCTGATACTTATCATCACCGTAGCACCACTGATGATCTATGCTTTTATTCAAGTTAGATCTCTCGATGAAGATGAGCAAATGGCAAAAGCGGCCTATGAAAAACAGTTGGATGCGGTACTGTTTTCATTGAATCAATATGCCGATGACATGATGAATCGCTGGATGAGGCAACTAGCAGATAAGCAAAATTCTCTTTCTGAAAATGTCAATGATTTGATCATTGGCAATGAATCTATCCAAATGATAGTATTGAGAAACTATAAAACAAAAGAGGATAGCATCTATGTCAATGACTATGTAAGCATTAATGATAATACTTACGAAAAGGTGGATCAATGGTACAATACCAAGGACTCCGTAATCAACAGGCTTTCTGAATATCTCGAAGCAGGATTTCAAAAAATCCAACCAGCCGATGATTGGATGGCCATCGAAGAATTACGCCCAGATCAAACAGGAATTACAGTCATGATCTACGATGAAGATTCCGTGCTGCACAATGCCCTTTTTATATTAGAGAGAAAGTTTTGGATAGAACAAATCCTTGGTCTACAGATGCAAAAAATAGATCATGATGAGTTCACCATTGCGGTAGGTCATTGGCAAGAAGGTCAACAATGGCCTACCATTTTGTATCAAACCACTTTGTTTAGCCTAAAAAAGAATTTTACAAAAACCAATCTTTGGATCCTGCCTAATACCTTTCTATTTATCCAACCCAAAGGCAAAAGCTATACTGAACTGATCCAATCAAGATCTCGTGATAATCTCTACTTGTTGCTCTTTTCAGTATTTGTGGTTTTGATTGGTATTTTTCTGATGATAAGAAACATTAAAAATACCCTCAAGGTAGCGCAGCTAAAATCTGATTTTGTGTCTAACGTCTCCCATGAAATTAGAACACCACTTTCTCTCATACGCATGTATGCCGAAACGCTTATGCTAGGCCGTGTTCCATCAGAGGAAAAGAAAAAACAGTATTACTCTACCATCCATCATGAATCGGGCAGGTTGACTTTCCTGGTTAATAATATCCTAGATTTTTCAAGAATTGAGGCCAACCGCAAGACCTATCGCTTTGAAGACAGCGACCTTAATATTTTGGTCGGTAGAATTTATGAAAATTTCAGCCATTACTTCACCGAGCACAATGTTGACTGCAATCTCAAGCAGTCACAAGATCCTCTTCCCGTTTTCGTAGACACCCAAGCTTTTGAAGAAGCGCTATCCAACCTAATCGAAAATGCCGTCAAATACGGCAATGGAAAAAACGAGATCGACCTATCTACTTTTGTATCCAACGGCTATGCCTGTTGCAGCATCAGAGATCATGGTATTGGTATTTCTAAATCAGCTCAGAAATATATCTTCGATAAATTCTACCGAGTTGAAAGTGCATTGACTCAAAAAACCAAGGGCACCGGGCTTGGATTAAGCCTGGTGAAGCATATTATGGAATCACATCAAGGTGAAGTCATCGTAGAGTCCAAACCTAATCAGGGCAGTACTTTCACTTTGAAATTCCCACTAACAAAACAGCATCATGAATAAGATTTTAGTAGTAGACGACGAACCTGCCATGCGCCAGGGGTTGGCAGACAACCTTTTGTTTGAAGGCTATCAGGTAGATCAAGCGGAAGATGGTAAAGTTGCGCTAGATAGACTCAAGGCACAGTCCTATGATTTGGTGGTATTAGACGTTATGATGCCGGAATTGTCGGGGTTTGACGTTTGCAAAAAATTGAGAATGGAAGGCAACAAGGTACCCGTGATTTTACTCACCGCCAAGGGTGAAGAAATAGATCGTGTGCTGGGATTGGAACTCGGAGCCGACGACTACATTACCAAACCTTTTAGCCTACGAGAGCTATTGGCCCGAGTAAAGGCAGTGCTCAGAAGAACGCAACAAAACTCGGACACTGGACCCAGACAATTTGAGACCATAGGATTGATGGAAGTTGATTTCAAAAACTTTGTGGCTAGAATAAATCACGAAGAGGTCAAACTATCACACAGAGAATTTGAAGTCTTGAAGTTCCTGAAAGATCATCAACAAGAGATCGTAAGTCGAGACGAATTGCTTAAGAATATCTGGAAGTATGATGAATTTCCAACCACACGTACGGTCGACAATTTTATATTAAGACTTAGACAAAAGATTGAAACCAACCCTAACGACCCAAAGATCATATTAACCGTGCATGGGATGGGTTATAAAATGATTGGAGACTGATGATTTGACATCTTGTGACATCTGTTTACTGGCGGGTGACACACGGTAACATGAACGATTGTTATTTTGAATTATTCAATAACAAAAAACTCAAAATCATGAAAAGTCTAATATTAATTATTGCAACAATAGGATCTGTAATAGGTACTATCCAAGCACAAAACTATGAAACAGTAGAAGCGAAGTATAGAGGAAAACCAATTATTCAAATGACACTAAATGACAAAAAGACTTGGGTATTGCTTGATACAGGATCTGAATATACCGTGCTGGATACAGGAGCAAAGAAAAAGTACGGATTTTATGTAAGCGCTTCAAATGCAAATACGCTTAACATCTCTGGCCTTAGTTCTACGAATAATCGATTGTATGAAACTTCTCGAGCCTCACTCAAATTTGGCCATGTTCAGCTCAAGGGTCCCACATATGCCTTCAACCTTTCGACGGTTGCTACCTCTATACAAAGAAGGACTGGCAAAAGAATAACAGCCATCATAGGCACTCACATGATGCGAAATCATGGTTTTGTTCTCGACATGAGTACGGGAACAGCTTCCATCAAGGTGAAACCCAAGAAGAAAAGAGGAGAACGAAAGTTTGAGACAGAAGAAGTTATTATTGCTAAAAATGCCAATTCAAAACGATGATCAAGTTTAACAACAAATCGATTCTATCAGCAGCTTTATGGATAGTCATACAATGTATGAGTACTAACCTCCATGCTCAAAAAAACGATCCCCGAGATAAAGAACCTGGTTTTTGGGAATTGCTATTTGACGATTTATTTGATCACTATGAAGAGCATCCCATTCAGAACAAGTTTGAAGACAATTACCGAGTCATCGATCTGGAGAAACAATGGAAGTTTCAAATTGGCAATGACACCCGATGGGCTAGTCCTTCCTACAATGATGAATCCTGGGTAGATATAAAAGTACCCGGTGATTGGGAAAACGATGGGTTTCATGGATATGATGGTTTTGCCTGGTACCGTGTACACTTTGATGGCAGGGCACTTAGATCCAATGAAGCCCACTATTTGAAGTTAGGTTTTATTGATGATGTAGACGAGACCTTCTTGAATGGATATTTAGTCGGCAAGACCGGAGACTTTCCTCCCCGATTTCGTACAGGCTACAATTCAGATCGCACCTATTTTATTGGCAACGAGCTCATCAATTTTGAAGGAGACAATGTCATTGCTGTGAAGGTCTATGATGAGTATCAGAATGGTGGAATTGTAAAAGGCAAGCCAGGGATATATGTCTCTGGAGGCAGTGAAGACTTGCTTCAAAACCTGTATGGTCCCTGGAAGTTCTCGAAGTCCAATAAGCGAGTATTTAGTGAACCTGATTTTGATGACGAAAACTGGGATGTGGTTCTAGTACCTTCCTATTGGGACAACCAAGGCTACCGTTCTTTAGATGGCACAGCCTGGTACAGGAAGACATTTGAATTAAGTTTTACTCCGAAAAGTGATGAAAAGTACTACCTCACTTTGGGCAGGATTGATGATTTTGATGAGACCTATCTCAATGGTCAGAAAATAGGTGAAACGGACGACGGTGGTGATTTTGGGCAAAGCCAATCTTATCAAACCGTTAGAATCTATCCTATCCCGAGAGGACTCTTAAATAAAAAAGGATTGAATACAATAGCTGTTAAAGTAATAGACATTGGACTCGAGGGTGGCATTTACTCAGGACCTGTGGGTATTGTATCCGAAAAAGATGTGACTCGGATGATAAGAGGTAGGAGGTAATTGCGAGAATTTTTTTAAGCAAAAGAGGCTGTCTCAAAAGCCAAGGAAACTGTCAGGCTGAGGTCCTCGAAGCCTTGCTGCTGACCGCAGGTGGACATTTCGAGTGCCTCAATGTGACAAAATTTGGGAGCATTGGGCTTTTGAGACAGCCTCTTTTGCAATATATTTTTCAAACTACTCCTGCCTTAAGTTCCTTATCGGGTTTTCTGTAGCAGCCCTTATCGATTGGCCACCAACTACGACCACTACTACCAAGAGTGTAGACAGAAAGGCAGCTGCGAATACTCCCCAACCAAGTGTAGTGCGATAGATGAAATTGTCTAACCAACTTTGCGCAAAGTAGTAGGCCAAAGGAATACTGATGACGTTAGAAAGCATCACCAATTTGACAAATTTTGTCGTCATCAGCTGCATCACATCTATCACTGAAGAGCCCAATACTTTTCTCACAGCAATCTCTTTGGTCTTGTCTTTCAATCGAATATTAGCAATAGAAAACATGCCTATAAAAGCAATGAAAAATGAAAGGAAGGTTAGGCCTAACATGAGTTGGCTCAACACATTTTCTTCTTGAAGTAAATCCTCATAAACCTGATCAAGAAAAAAATAATTTAGTGGTGCCCCTCCAGATAATTTAGTCCATGAATCTTCTATGGCTATTAGTGTTTCGTTCATATGATGGCTTGATATTTTCAGATTGATAAAATCAAGTGGCTCCTCTCGATAGAAAAAAGCAAATGGTTTGGTTTCCATCTTTAGATCAGTAAACTGGAAGTCCTTGATCACGCCAATGACTGTTCCGTAAATGATGGAATCTTCGATTTGAGTTATTGGAAGTGTTTGTCCCAATTGCTCATCGGTGAGACCAAGCGCTCTGTTCGCAGCTTCATTCACCATCATTGTCCAACCTTCTTTATCTGAACTTCTTTCTGCAGAAAATGGCCTACCGCTGGTCATTTGCATCCCCATGGTTTCTATAAAATCAGGATCGATGACCAAATAATTCATAACGAAAGGGTCTGGATAGCCTACCCTAGTGGTCCAATTCAATTGACCCAAAACACCGCTGGCATTCCCTACGCTCTGTACTTCAGGTATGCCTAATATCTCGTTTTTAAAAGTGTGATAGTTTCCAACTTCTTCCCCATTTTCTATTACAAGCACCTGTTCCGGTTCGAAACCTTTGTCCAACTGCTGCATAAAATCCAACTGCTGATGAACCACCAAGGCGGCCGAAATCATAAGCGAAGAAATAGCAAACTGAATAATCAATAGGGTCGATCTTATTTTCTTTATGGATGTACCTGAATTACTTCGTAGACCCTTGACAGCAAGTGCTACCTGGAATGACGTCAAATGATAAGCAGGGAAAATACCAGCCAAGAGACCAATACCCATCACCACTGCGCCTACGACAAGCATAAACCAGACCCCTTGCCAATCTAGAAGTGAAAGCTGTTTTTGTAACAATGGATTCAATTGCGCAAAGGCCAATTCAGTCAACGCAAACCCTGCGACCAAAGCAATTATGGCCGTTAGAAATGTCTCTACCATAAACTGACTGATGAGCGCTGAACGGTGTGCTCCAAATACTTTTCGTACCCCTACTTCTTTGAATCGACGTACCGACTGGGAAATAGTCAGATTGATATAATTGAGGCATGAAACGAGCATTACAAACAAGCCAAGGGCTGCAAATATGTAAATGGTATTGATATCTCCATTGGCCTCCAATTC
This sequence comes from Reichenbachiella sp., assembly GCF_033344935.1. NCBI lineage: Bacteria > Pseudomonadati > Bacteroidota > Cytophagia > Cytophagales > Reichenbachiellaceae > Reichenbachiella > Reichenbachiella sp. The sequence goes on from NZ_JAWPMM010000001.1 coordinate 4,553,644, forward strand.
CCACTTCAAACGAGAAGTTAAATGGATGTCCGTAAGTGGTTGGGTATAAATGATATTGTAGTACTCCTCTCCTGTATCCTGATAGCTTTCATAAAAAGGTTGGAGTCTGGATTCAAAAGAGGTCATGTCCACTGCTTCATTCATTCTAGCATAAGTGTAATAGTTGTACCAACCCCAATTTTGTCCCAATCCATCAAAGTCAATTTTGGTAAGGAAATCAAAGTGAAAATGTGATTCTTCTGGTAGGTCCCTAAGCACCCCGGAAACTTGATATGTTTTATTTTCATCACCAACCAGTATGATCTTTTCGCCAATCACATCTTCCCTACCAAAATACTTAAGCGCCATTTTTCGAGTAATTACCACTTGGTCTGGTGCATCCAATGCCGATTCTTTATCTCCATGTAAGAATGGGAAAGTAAAAACATCGAAAAAAGTGGAGTCCGTACGCATGAAATCAGCCTCAAAAAACTGCCGATTGTTTTCAGTTGCCAATCTAAATTGACCACCCCAAGAAGGAAACAACCTCACCGCCGTATGAACTTCTGGGAAATCTCTCATTAACGCGGGTGCTAGTGCAGGAGGAGTGGTGGCATCTGGCAATCGATTGCCCTTACTATCTACAAAATCGATAGGGATTCGATAGATATCATCGGCATGTTCATGGAATCGGTCGTATTTTAATTCGGAATGAATATATACGGCAATGAAAGTAAAACATGTAATGCCAACAGCAAGGCTCAAAATATTTAGCAGCGCACTGGTTTTATGTTTTACCAGATTTCTTCTGGCAAACTTTAAGTAATTGAAAATCATGATTGTGTTTTTTGAGTTTTGACCACTGACGGCAAAAGGGCGAAGAAAATTGAAAACTTGGATCCAATAGAACTGATACGCCCGCCATCTAGGCATATCCATTGTTTCTTCAAAGTAAATTTCATGCAGATCACCCTTAATTTCCTCAAGGAGCTCTTTTTTACAGAACCACTTCAGAAACCGATCGGCTGATTTTGGAGGGTATGATTGTTTAGAATCCTTCATAGCTGAGCCCTTTCCAGGCTACTTCTGGAATTTGATTCCATAATTCGTTTCGCAAGGCCCGGTTGGTTTCCAAGGCTTTTTTACCACTGGCTGTAATTTGAAACAAACGCTTACGTCTGCCTCCTCTCGCATGAGTTTCATCTGCTAGTTTTGACACAAGAAAACCTTTGCTTTCCAATCTGTTCAGCGCAGAGTGTATGGCTCCCAAAACTACCTTACGCCCAATTTGAGATTCTATTTCTTGCCTCACATTCACTCCATAGGCGTTAGGGTAGAGCAAACCAACCACAAGCAAAACCACTTCTTCAAACTCACCAATTTGGGTTCCTTTCATAATTTTAATCTTATCAATATATACAAATGTATAAATTGTTTAATCAAATCCTACAAATATGAATATTGAATGTTACATATACCCCTCCGAGATGTGCATAAGCTATTTTGAATGCTCACCGAATCATATCAACTTGCAAACGCTAAATGCATACACCTATGACCAAAAATCTAGTTTTTCTTACTATCCTTTGCTTCGCCTCTAGTTTACTTCTAAGTCAGAACAGAAAAACAGACGAGCTGCTTAATCAAGGGGATGATTTTTTAAAAAACCTGAACTATTCAAAAGCCATTCAGGCCTATCAAAAGTCCTGGGACAAAACGCAAAACGCTGAAGCCCTATGGGGACTGGCTAATGCCAACTTCGAATTGGGCAATCAACTCAACTTGAATGGCCAATCACAAAAGGCGCAAACCAGATATAGCAATGCACTCGAGCTGGCTAATCAATTGACGAACCTGGATAGTCACGAAGTAGATTATCTACTCTTTAGAGGGAAGATGTATTTGTACAACGGTAAGGTAGATCGAGCGACATTAGATTTTGAAGAAGCCAAATCGAAGTTTCCCGATTCGGGGCCAGTATATTATTACTTGTGGACTCAGGTCAATATTGATCTCGCCAGCAAAGTAAAACACGATTACATAGAAAAAGCATTTTCTTTAGATCCCAATTTATTTGAATTACATCAGGAACTAGGCACATACTATACCAACCTTAATAATGCAGACGAGGCTATTTTTCATTACGAAAAAGCCCTCGAAATCTCACCTAAAAACTACAAGGCCAATTTCGCACTCGGACAGGTATATTGGGCCTTAGGTGATTTGGATAAGATGAGGGTTCATTTCCAACAGAGCCTCGATTATTTCCCCGACTTCGGCTATGCTAAGATGTATTTGGCCGGCGTAGAGCTGATGAGTTCGAATACACCAGCGGCTATACCCTTGATCAAATCTGCACTCAAAGACAATCCAGCCACCGAGCAATTATTGACGTTTTATATTCAAAACTATCCTGAATTGGCCAATTACAACTTCCAAGGAACAAAAGAAGAATCCCCGGTCGATGCCCTAGGATATCCTACATACTATAGTCAAGGAGTAGCTTTAGCCCAAGCGTTTGATTTTTATGCCGCTATCAATGTGCTGCATCAATCCAATGACATCTACGGCGACTATGCCTTAGCGCAACCGGCCTGGCAAGCTTCCATCTTATCTTGGTTGACTCATTGTTACCAAGAGATCGGAAATTATGGCGCAGCTGCACAAACGGGGAAACAAGCCCTTGAATTGTCCATCAAAAACAACCTCACCACAGACCAAGCCAGCCTCGCTGCCAATCTCTCGATGGTGTATTACACCTGGGGGGATTACCCCAAAACAATTGCTTATGCTCGAGCTTCAATTGGCTATCTGGAAAAGAACAATCAGCGCGGTCAGCTGTACGATGCTTACATTAACATCGGTAGCTATTATCGAAAATGGGAGCAAGCCGACAGTGCCGTTTATTTCCATAAAAAAGCACTTGATGAAATTCAAAGCCCAACAGAAATGAAATACGTAGTAGCGCAGAAAGAATTAGCACTTTCATACGTTGCGTTGGGCAAAATGAATGCTGCCAAGACGATAATTTTGCAGATGAATAAGACTCGTGAAACATATGACTTTTCCGATCAAAATTCGGTGCTTGATTTGGGTAGTGCGGAAGTTTATTATGCGCTAGGTGACTACAAAATCGCATGGGAGTATATTTCAAAAGCCTTTGATCATTTCTCTCAGGTAGAGCAAGTGTCCCCTGATCATCCCACCCTCATTCCATTTCTCGAAAAATATGTAGGCTTGTCTGTAAAATTGAACAAGAAGGAATTAGCTGCAAAAAACTATCAAGCACTTAACCAAAAGCTAATCAATCAAATTTCCACTTATTTCTCAGCAATGAGTGAAAATGGCAAACTGCTTTTTTATAGAGATGTGAAAAAACATTTCGAGTCTTTCAACTCTTACGCCGTATACGAAACAAAGCTTGATCAAAATATACTAACCCAACTTCTTGAAAATCAATTACTACTCAAGGGTGTGTTGTTCAACGATCAAATGAAAATTCAAAAGGCCATGCTTGCCTCTGAGGACAAGTCCCTGAAAAGCACATATCAAGTTCTGATGGATAAGAAAAATTTGTTGGCCAGATCAGTGTCTCTCAGTCCCGAAGAAAAGAACAATCGTAGACTAGATACCAAGCAAATTCAGCACGATATTGACAGCCTTCAAATTCAGTTACTGAATATGGGCATGGAGCCATCTACAAATTCAGTTTTTGAACCTGAGTTGGTGCATAAAGTAAAACAAGTACTGGCACCCAGAGAGGCTGCCATAGAGATGGTCAGATTCAGAACATTCGACTTTTCTAAAGGAGGAAAGTTTACAGAACAAGTGAATTATCTCGCTCTAATTTTGAAGGAAGGGAGCGATAAAATTAGTTATGTACATATCAAAAACGGAAATGAACTAGAAGGGAAGAACTATCAAGCCTATAGCAATGCCATTTCGTTTGAACTAGAAGACCGTAAGTCCTATGAGGCCTTTTGGAAGCCTATTACTGATCAACTGTCTGATGTAGATCGCGTATACCTCTCGGGTGACGGCATTTATCATAAAATAAATGTCAACGCTCTTTTGAACCCTGCCTCTGGTCAATTTGTAATTGACGAATTAGATGTTCATTTAGTCACCAGTACCCGTGACCTCCTCAAACCAAATTCGCCTTTACCAGTTCGTGGCGATATTCTATTGGTGGGATTCCCTACTTACCAACTGGGGACAGGTGTAACTACGCCTGATAATGATCAGAAAACCATCGCCACACGTGCTTTCACCAATATAGAAAATCTTGCCCCACTACCAGGAACTTACACAGAAGTCACCACTATAGAATCCATACTGGATCAGACCAAATGGAAAACAAAAGTGCTCACCGGAGAAGACGCACTCGAAGAGAAAATTAAGGAGTTGAACAACACCACCATTTTGCACATTGCCACGCATGGATACTTCCAGGAAACCAGCCCCAAGGACAATCCACTTTTTTACTCTGGCCTTTTTCTGAGTGGTGCTTCCAGCAAATTTCAGAACAAGTATGAAGACGGTGATGATGGTATACTTACCGCGTATGAAGCCATGCACCTCAACTTAAACGAAACGCAAATGGTAGTACTATCTGCCTGTGAAACTGGCATGGGTCACATAGAAAATGGAGAAGGGGTCTATGGTTTGCAACGGGCTTTTTTGATTGCAGGAAGTAAGTCAGTAGTTATGAGTTTTTGGAAAGTCAATGACCAAACCACCATGGACTTGATGATTAACTTTTATAAAAATCTTAGCACCAACAAAGACAAACACGTGGCCTTCAGAAATGCTCAGCTTCAACTCAAAGCCAAGCACCCCAATCCAAAATACTGGGGCGCATTTAATATTGTTGGGAGATAGGTATTGAAACCAATTACTCTCTTATTTGAATGTTCAAGGCACTTTCCACAAAGGTGTGCAATTGAGTCATCTGCTTACGCCCCATTTTTTGACCAAAATAGGAGACCAGATGGAGTGTAAGAAAAACAACCATCAATACAGGGACTGCCCATAGAACCTGGGCAGACTGCCCTAAGGACCAATTGCTATAACCAATAATGGAAATCACCAAAGCAGCGAAACCAATAATAGAATAGAAAAGCACAAACATGGTCCAGACTTCCGGCCTTGGACCGTACAGTCCTCTCAAGAGGCTTCCCGAATCAGAAGACTCAAAACTTAAACCTAACTGTGGTGACCAATAATGTTGATCTTCTTTTGGCAATAAGAGTGTCGCATGACCGTCTATGAGTGTTCCATAGATTCCAGAATCACCCTTATTTAATCCTTCTTCAAGCTGACTCTTAATAAGATCTGGAGACTGAGATAGATTGACTTTAAACCTTGGTCGAATTTGAAAATGTGAATGGGATTCGCTCATCTTTTAGCTCGGCAACAGCTTCAATCTACATCGTAGCCAGCTTCAATACTTTATCGAGTAGATCTTGCTTATCGAATGGCTTGACAAGGTATTCTAAAATACCAATCTCTTTGGCTTCGCGCTGGGCGATGTCCTGACCTACCGCACTGATCATAATCACCTTGGCTTTAAAATCAACATCATTCAGCTCATCCATTACATCTAGTCCAAACATATCTGGCAATACATTATCCAACGTAATAATTTCGGGCTTTAAGATAAGCGCCAATTTGATAGCATCTTCGCCATTGGCAGCTTCTCCTATCACTTCATATCCACCCTCTTCCAAAATGTTCTTAATGGTCTCTCTTTGAAACTTCGAATCGTCTACTACTAATACTGTTGTCATGTTGAATCTTATTTAGATGCTGGAAGTTCAACTAAATATAATCAATGAATTGATGTTGACCCAATGGGTGTAAATAATTTGAGCAAAACAGAGTTGTTTATTTAGAATCATTCCAAACAATTTGCAAAACCGGAGAATGCCACCTAGCTTTGTTTAGAATTATTCTAAATAGAAAATATTGCCAGCAACTCGCACTTTTCTTGTCAATACCAATTACGTTTCCCTGATGGGCTGGAAGCAGATCATCACTGATTCTAAACACTTTCAGCTGGTGGGAACTTCGGAAACATTGGGTAACCTTTCTCCAATGGATGGGTTATCTAACTATCTCATTTTGGCTGACCTATCACAAGAGGGAAACAAATCACTTCCTCAAATAGCACAACTCATTCTTCAACCTAATATTGATGTTCTGCTCGTAGTTGACCTGGCTGATCATTCCCTGATTCAAGAATTGAAAGAGATGGGCATTCGCGGAATACTCACGACGCACTGTGATGCCCAGGAAATCAAAACTGCCCTCGAAAGCATTCGATTAGGTAAACGTTTTTATTGTGGCGACATACTGGATGTGCTCATCAAACCGCAAATTCAAGAGAAAGCAGTAAAAGGGGATGAAATTCTTTCAAGCAGAGAAATTGAAGTCTTGGAATGGGTGGTGAAAGGATTGACTACACAGCAGATAGCGGAAAAGCTAAGCGTGAGCACCCATACAATCAATTCCCATAGAAAAAATATGCTCAAAAAATTGGGACTCACTTCACCCGTAGAATTGATTGTGTATGCAGTGAAGTTTGGAATTATCGATCTTTAGTCCCTCCCAAAACTCCCTTGCTGGTCACTAGCATTAGCTAGAAAATTCTTTCCTACTTACTACGCCTAGTGATCTCTATTTCCTTATCTCTAGCGATTGCACAAGAATCTTAACTTACCAAATTTTGCATTGTTTAGAATGATTCTAAATAATAAGCAAAATGATCAAATTAGCACTTACAGGGATTTTCACTTTATTCATTGCTGGAAAAAGTATCGGACAGCAAATTCAACTACTGAATCAGAATGATCCCGTTACACATGCTGCAATTCGGATAAACACATTTTCCAATTCCTCTGAGACTTATGTTACCGACGAGGCAGGCCTGGCGAACATCAATCTGACACCTCCTTTCGTAGTCACAACGACGCATCTCAATTATGAAACTCGGGTAGACACTGTCTATCAACAAGGTGAACTCCAATGGCAATTAACACCAAAAGAAAACTCCCTGGAAGAAGTGGTGATCACTGGCCAATTTCAACCTCAATCCGCGAAGCATTCAGTATATAACGTTCGTGTACTAAATAAGAATCGGTTGGAAGCACAGGCCGCCCAAACCCTTCCAGAAGTATTAGCCTCAGAACTTAATTTTAGATTTCAAAGAGACAATGCTGTGGGTAGCTCCAACGCCAGTCTTCAAGGTTTGTCAGGACAGAATATTAAAGTTCTAGTTGATGGTGTTCCTCTAATAGGCCGAAGCGGTATGAGCAATGAAATTGACCTGAGCCAGATCAATATCAATTCAATAGAAAAGGTCGAAATTGTGGAAGGTCCTATGGCTGTCAATTATGGGGCTGATGCATTAGCCGGTGTGATCAACATAATTACTAAACAGCCAGACGCCAAAAAATGGTCATTAAACCTAAGCCTGCAAGAAGAAACAGCTGGTAAGGAATATCAGCTGTTTGACAAAGGCATTCACAACACCTCTCTTCTCGCATCCTATATCCTAAATTCCTCATGGTCTTTTCAAACTGAAAGCAGATATCAAAAATTTGGTGGGTGGGGAGGTACAGGTAGAGATAAACTTTGGTACCCAAAAACTCAATTCTTTCAATCTGGTCTTATCCGATTCAGTAAAAAAAATCTCAATATTCACTACAGGCTAGACTACCTCAATGAAACCATTGAGAACCAAGGGCAACCGGAGCCGGTTACCGATCAGGACGACCCATATGCGTTTGATAAAAACTATTTGACCTCCAGATGGATGCATCAAATTCAAGCTGAATACACACTGGGACAAGGCTCCATACAGACTGTAGTTTCTTACTCTGATTATGACCGATTGACTCATAGATTCAAATCCTACTTGATACCTGGAGTTGCAAATGTCACTACTTCGGATGGTCAAGACTCCATCGCATTCAACTCTTTTTTCTTTAGACATACACTCGATGATGTAATCCAATGGACCATCGGACGATCGGAGTGGCACACTCAGTTAGGCGTAGATGCGGTATTCGAATCAGCTCAAGGCACCACCCTCAATGATGGCGAAAAGCACATGAACAATCTAGGATTTTTTGCCTCTACCGAAATTGTGCTGGCCTCACACATCAAAGTAAGACCAGGTATCAGATTTACCTACAATTCGGTTTTCAACACAAACCCTTCTGCATCTATCAATCTAAAGTATGACTTAACCAATCACTCCCAACTTAGGCTAAGTTATGGTCGTGGATTTAGAGCACCATCATTACGAGAATTATATCATGAATTTGTGGATAGCAATCACAATATCCTTGGCAACCCAGACCTGAAGCCCGAACATAGCAATAATATCAATGGAGACTTCAACCATGAAATCGCAAGCACTGCATGGAGCTTTTCTATTAAAGGATTTTACAATGACATCCATAATCGTATCACTTACTTCACTCCAGAAGGAGCTAATCAAGCCACCACATATACAAATTTGCTTCGATATAAAACATTGGGAAGCTCCGGATTCGTCAACTACAAAAATGCTTCTGTTAATGCCAAGCTCGGTTTTTCTTATATTGGACAATACCACAGCTTCAGCAGCAACGCCAGCACATTTGATATTCCTCAATTTTTGTACTCCCCAGAATTCATTGCCAATGTACAATTCGGCATATTCAATACAGGCATCAATCTCGCTAGCTTCTACAAATTCACAGGTGCCTCAAAACAATACCGTGCGATCACACAAACAGATGGATCGACCACACCAGAACTAAGGCAACTCAATGGATTTCATTTTTGGGATCTGACCTTGTCGAAAAAATTTTTCCAATCCCTTAGCTTCAGTCTAGGCGCAAAAAATCTATTGAACGTCACATCTGTCAGTAACAATGGAAATACAACTGGAGCACATGCGAGCTCTGATGCAGGTGAAACTTCTATCTCTTATGGCCGCTCCTATTTTATAAAACTGAATTACAATATTTCTAATTAATTATATCATGAATCATAAAATAACCACATTTATACTATCTATACTAATTCTATTCGGAACCTCTGCTTGCGAGGAAGATGAAGCTGTTCCCGTAAAGGTAAACTTCTCCAACTCAGAAGCGGGCATTTCGAAAAGCAGCCCGTCTGTTGACCTGGAAATTTCATTTTCCAGACCAGCAGAAACTAATGGATCGCTTTCTATTAAAATCTCAAGTGAAGTGCTCAACTATGGTGAATCAGAAGATTTTTATACTTCACCATTAGCCACAGAAAATGAAATTGATCTCCCTTATGCGATAGGTGATGAATCCGTTATTGTAGCTGTTATAACTGGTTCTTCTTTAAATATTGAAGAAGATGAATCTATTACGCTTACCGTTTCTGATGAATCCCAAGTGCTTGACTTAGGCGATCAAACAGTACTTACGGTTGTCTTTTCTGAAAACTTCGTAGCACCATCCGGCAAAACTGTACTAGATGCGGGAGGTGCCGAATTTTCGCATCAAGCGTATTTCGATTTGAGCAAAATCAGTCAGACCAAAATAGACAAATACAGCTGGGATTTAGGCTTTTCTTCAGGTGATGATTTTCGTGTGATCATAAATAACGGTGCTCAAATGATGGCTCAAGAAATTGATGCCACTGATCTGACCCTTGTGACGGCAGCTGACACGGTTGGCTTTGGCGCGGCACAAAGTTTTGCCGCTTACAATGGCGATGCTACAGACTGGGTAGATAGCCCGGACGGCGATCTAGATTCCTTGGCGCTCAATAAAGTAGCTGTTGCCAATGAAGACAACAAAGTTTATATAGTGAGCCGTGATGGCGAAAATCGTCATTGGAAAAAAATCCGCGTTTTACAAAACGGGAATGGCTATACACTCCAGTATGCAGACATAGGTGCCACTACCTTTTCAACGGTTGATATAGCCAAAGATGAAACCCACAATTTTTCATTCTTTGATTTGGACAACGGCACAGCAAACGCTGAACCCGCGAAAGAAAGCTGGGATTTCATGTATGGTTCGTTTACGAATGTGATCAACTACGGGTACTTTCTTCCTTATGCTTACAATGATTTTATCATCATCAATAGATATGACACAGAAGCTGTAGAAGTCCTAATAAGCGATGTCGTTTCTTATGAATCCTTCAGCTTGGAAGACGCCAAATCACAAACCTTATCTTCAGACCAACATATCATCGGATCCAACTGGAGAAATGGCGGTGGCCCTAACTCAGAACCTTCACTGAAAGAAGACAGATTCTATGTCATCAAGGATTCAGAAGGCAATTATTATAAACTGCAATTTACCAGTATGTATAGTGCTGATAACGGAGAACGTGGATATTCGGGAATTGCATACGAACTACTACAATGAAAAAAATTAGGATTCTGATTTTAGTAACACGAATAGCCCTCGGTGGACTATTCGTTTACGCTGGTGTACAAAAGTTTATTCCTAAACCTCCACGACCGACTACCGAACAAGGGGTGGAACTACCAGACCATGTAGTGAAAATAAAGGCCATGATTGGAGGATTGAAAGGTACGGGCTACTTCTGGCCTCAGCTAGGAGTGGTTGAAATTGTCTGCGGATTGCTATTGATCAGTCAGCTCTATGCCCTTTTAGGGGCTGTCATACTAGTTCCAATTTCACTCAATATTTTTTTCTTCCATCTTTTTCTTGAACCACATGATGTAGGTGAATTAGTGATGACCGGATTTTACTTTCTTGTTAATCTGGCTCTACTCGCCTATGACTATCCCAAACTCAAATTCGCATTTTTAACTAAGTAATAATTATGAAAAAATTAATGATCACACTTTTGTTCATTTCCACTACAGTGGCGTATGGACAAAAACAAAAAAAAGAAGACATCGCAGCGATTAAGGCGATGTGCGGTTGCTATGACATACGTTTCAACTTCGCAGAGACTTTTGCGCCTGACAAAGACTATGAGTTCCATGAAAACTATACTTCGGGTGCATTAGAATACGTTTTCCCTATTTCAGAAAGTAAAGACAAAATCGTATTGCAGCACTTGTTGGTGATAGGTGACACCATGATAATCAAACATTGGAGACAGGATTGGATCTATGAGAATACTGAATTTTATTCTTTTTATAAAGAAAATTCTTGGAAGTATGAATCCAAATCTCCTGCAGAAGTAAAAGGGCAATGGACTCAAAAAGTGTATCAGGTAGATGATAGCCCGCGCTACGAAGGATCTGCCACATGGGTACATGTAGATGGCAAGCACTACTGGGAAAGTGAAGCTGATGCACCGCTACCTCGAAGAGAATTCAGCAAACGTAAAGACTACAATGTGATGAGAAGAATCAACCGTCAGGAGATCACAGACTACGGCTGGGTACACGAGCAAGACAACGACAAAATCATTCGCGCTGAGGAAGGAGACATTCTTCTTGCCCAGGAAAAGGGGTGGAACACGTACACGAAAACAGATGATAACAAGTGTGAGGTGGCCGAAAAATGGTGGGACAAAAATCAAGCGTATTGGGCAGATGTTCGCACCGTATGGGATGAATTGTTCTCACAAAAGAAAACCGTGGCTATCAACATGAAAGTCGATGATAAGATCATGTTTCAACGGCTGTTTGCTTTGGAAAAGGAAATGATCAATACTCAGGACTACAACTCTGAGCTATCTCAATCAAAAATTAAAGCGGTGATTCAGAAACACCTAAAGAGCGATCAAATGCTTACTTCGCTGAAGTAAATCCAAAGGGCGTCATTCGGCGCCCTACTTTTATCCCTTATCCTATGAAAAAATGTGACCCAAATATCCTTTGCCACGGATCTAATTTCAGTATTACCAACTGTGCCTGCTGTGAGCGAATAGGGCTCTATTATAAGAACCTTCTCATTGGTTATACCCACAAAAGCTTTAGCAAGTTTGTGGAAAATTACTCCAAAATTGATTTTGATGATCATGCCGTCTACTTCCCTGATGAATCGGCCCGAATCATCATAAAGACACCTTGTAAAGACATTCAGGTTAACCTCGATTTTCAAGAGTTTACGGAACTAAAGGATATTCTTCAAGAAAGTGCATTGTTACTAAGTGCCTACGAGTTAATCTAGTATTGAATACCAAAGGTAGTCGGCTCACTTTTCGAATTACTGGGAACCTCGCTGCGCTTGCATGTTTTCAAGCTGACTTGCAAAGTATCCACTTGACCAATTCACCATGCCGATGGCTCTGCCATATTCGGCCTCCAGATTGACTAATTTCATTTCAGCCGCTATCTTTTTGTTTTCACGACTATTTACTAGAAATACAGAACTCTCTCCATTTTGAAACTTTGTTCTTTCACCTTCTAAAAGTCTTTGATAATTTTCAACGATTCTCCGCTGCTCCTCCAACATCTCCAGTAGCACAATGATTTTACCATAGGATTGAAAAACTTTATTAGTTACCATCCGAGATTTGCTGGTTAATTTCAAGCCTCCTTCTTCGAGTTTGATTTTGGCTTGCTTCAATTTAGCGCGTTCTTTTCGAATCAATAATGGGAAGCTGAATTCGAATCCACCCTTGTAGTTATTACTCAGCCCTGCCATGGACTCATCAGAAGAATTGCCACTAGCCATTAGGAAATTGTAATTCAGATTCAATACTGGCTTGATGTTCTCAGCCGCTAGTTTTCTGTCCAATTCTAAAGTCAGCAAATCGGCCTGCATGGCGTTTAGATCTGGGTGATTGGATATCGCAAAATTGACATATTCATCTACTACCAGCACTTCTTGCTTTTGCCAGACAGTATCAGGGTGAGAAGCAAAAATTCGAGTAGAGTCCCAAACAAAGTTCTCCATTTGCAACGCTGCATTCTGATAATTCAATCTCGACTTATTTAATTCGTTCCTCCAGGTTTGTACCTGAATAAGTGACTCCACTGAATCTATCGCAGCCTTATCTCCATTGATGACTGATTCTCTAATCCCGTCGTATCTCTCACTGATCAAGTCCAAGCTTTCTTCAGCAACCTTCATTTTTTGATAGGTTTCAAACCAATTCCAGTATACATAATTAGCATCAAGCAAGAGGTTATTATAAACCGCATTCGCCTGGCTTGTCAGGTTCTGCTGCTCGGCCATACCCTTTTTCAGGTTAATATTTCGGCTGTTATGAATTAGACCTTGTCCCAAAGGGACGCTGACACCGGCATAATAAAGTCCATCCGAAGGAACGGTATGTTCAGGGTTTAAGAACTGTCCGCTGTTTCGTTCATAGCCTGCTTTCAAATCTACATTGAGCACAGTCGGCACTTTCACATAGCTATCCCAAACATCATAATAATCCTTCCCTTGAAACTGTTTGGTCTGATACTCAGAAACAAGCTTAGGGTCAAAAGCCCCACGAGCCTGACTGACTACTACCTCCCCTCTTTCTAAAATGAGTTTTGCTTGTTTAGCAATGGGATGATGATTTCGTACCATACCATAGAATTCCGTCAAACTCAATTGACGAAGTGTGTCGTGTTGAGCAGAAACTGGCATCTGCCAGAAAGACAAAGCCAACAAAATCAAGAGCTTATTCATACTTTACTCCTTTATTTTTTTTTGCTTCCTTCTCTTCTTTCGTATAAAAATCTGGAGGAAATCCATTTAGATTTCTCCACAGTTCGTACCAAACGGGCACATTGTTGAGCAGGGCAATTCCATACGCACCACTACCTAATCTTAATAATGTTGGCCATTCAACCTCATCTTCATCAGGAGCCACAAGTACTCTAAACGTGCCATTTATTGCTACCTTATCATATCCCACGATCTTGCCTCCGAATGTACCGAATGAAAACTCCGGCCAGCCATTAAATACAAGTGCCGGCCAACCATCAAATTGGAGGCGTACTTTTCTTCCTTCTCTAATCAGTGGCAAATCAAGGGGTCTCACATGCAGCTCTACGGCCATTTCAGTTCGTTCAGGAACAAAGTTGAAAATTTGTTCACCTTCTTTCAATATCTCACCAATACCTGATTTGGTCGCTTTGGTAACATAACCATTCTGAGGTGCCAGGATATAATAAAAACTGGACCGCCGCGAGTAACTCTCTTGCTTGATGGAAAGTTTGTTATACTCACTTTCTGCCTCCATTTCACCTGAAAGCGCGGACATCTTATCTGATCTCGCCTTGGCTATTTTCTCGCGATACTCGTTTTCTACAGTACTCAAGCCCAATTCAGCATTTATATACTGACTTTGACTGGCTAGCCATTTGTTCTCCGCGGAGATATTTTTATTGATTGACTCTTGCAGCTTTTGTCGCTTTCCTTCCAATTCGGTCAATGATTTCAATCCTTGATCATATAATCTCTGCTGTCTATCAAACTGTCTTTGCGCAATATCTAGATTCATCAGGCTGGTTTGAAAATCAATACTGTCAGATTTCAACTTCAATGCCGACTGCTCCAGATAGTTTTGTGCTTGTTGCTGTTTCAAAGCCCTATTGCGGAGCAATGCCGCAATTTGTTGATCTAATGCTTTTCCTTTGTCTACATAAGCTTCCTTGGATGCTTTTTTAGCTATGGCCTGATTCTGGGTCTTACCTACAAGATCTGGATCCAAATATTCGGTTTTCATTTCAGAGATATGGAGAATGGTATCTCCTTTGGCGACGAGCTGCCCTTCTCTAACATACCATTTTTCAATCCGTCCAGAGATCACTGAGTTAATGGCTTGCTCTCTCCCATCAGGACTAAGTGTGATTAATGTTCCTCTGGCTCGAATATTTTGAGTCCAAGGCAGGAAAAGACTGATAATGATTAAACCAAAAATTCCGCAAAGTAGGTATACAAATTTTCTGGTGGCATGAGAAGACATGACCTCCTGATACGATGAAACATCTTTCAATATCTCATCTCTATCCATGGGATTGCTCGAAATATTTAACATAGTTATTTCTTCGTTTTAGATTTAATTTTTGAGGGAGATATATCTACTATTTTCCCGTATTCCAGTGTAACTATTCGATCGCAGTTTTGTAAAACCAATGGATCATTGGTCACGGTCATCAACGTCCAATCTTGTTCCTTGCTGGTGAGAATTTCACTAATTCGTTTCCGATCTTCGAAATCCAAACCTTGCAGCGCATTATCCATCACAACGATTTTTGGACTCTCCGCCAAAGTTCTGGCTAAGATCAATTTTTGTTTCACACTATCAGTCAGTCCCTGGCCTTCAGGGCTGATCATAGTAGCCAGACCTTTCGGTAAATTTTTTAAGAAATCACTTAGTCCTACTTGATCTATGGCTCGAAGAATGTCTTCCACCGAAACATCGTCCTTGCCTACTGAAATATTCTGAGCCAAAGTGCCATGAAATAAATCCTGTAAACCCAAATTATCCCCTACGACGGATCTAAAACTCGTGATGTCGATATCAGCGAATGGAATGCCGTTAAACAAAATAGACCCTTCATAATTGTGATAAAGACCCGAAATAACAGATATCAAGGTCGTTTTTCCTGATTCATTATTGCCGGTAATCGCAATTTTCTCACCAGCCTTCACGTGTAGGTTGATCTTGTCCAGTGCCTTTTTACCTCCTTCCTCGAAAGTGTAAGACAAATTCGAAAGTTCTACCGAAACCCCTTTGTTATTCGATATTTCCGAAAGAGATAATCCTCCTTCCTTTTCTAAAGGAATGTCCGACACTTGTCCCAATTTTTCTAAACCTGTCAACACATCGTAAACGGTCTCCATGGTGAGAATCAGCTTCTCAGCAGAACTGAGTACCAAAAGAATAATAATCTCCGAAGCCACAAACTGCCCTAGGTTGATCTCCTGATTGATTACCAAAATACTCCCTAATATCAAGAGGCCTCCAGTAATAATTGTTTTGAAAGCTACAATATTAGAAAACTGAAAGATCAGCACTTTAAAGTGCTGCTTTCTATACTTCAAATAATTGGCTACATATTCATTGGTCTTCTCAACGGGCAGAGAGGTTTCACCAGCAAGTTTAAATGTCCCCATGACTCTAGCGAGCTCCTCCAACCAGTGTGCCACCTGGTATTTGTACTTCGATTCCAAAATACTCGTCTTCAAACCTTTTGGTCCACTGAGATAGAAGATGAGAATCATCAAGCCAACTAATAAAAATCCGAAGAAAACGAAGAATGGATGATAAAGGGAGAGAAGTATCAGCCCAAATAAAATCTGTAACGTAGAGCTCGAAAAGTCAATCAGAATCTTTGGCAGACCTTTTTGTACATTCAGTGTATCGAAGAATCTATTCATCAATTCCGGTGGATAGAAACTGGTTACCGATTCCATCCTAAATCTCGGTATGCGATAAGCAAATTCAAATGATGCTCTTGTAAATATCCTACGCTGAAGTAGTTCCGTCAACGACAGCTGTAAAATTTGAATGACCCCAGAAGCCGCCACGCCTATCACTACTATAAATATCAAAAGTCCCCAGGAAGCTGAAAACTCGGCACTAATCACAAACGCAATAATGGCCTGTACGCCCAACGGAAGGGACAAGTTGATCAACCCATTGAATATCGCATAGGCGTATATGATAAAAATTTCTCGTTTATCCAGCGATAGCATGTTAAATAGCCTCATCAATGGAGAGAGCTTAATTTTTTCGGCTACGAACTTACTTTCTATCATGTCTCAGGATTTTTTAAAACTGAACTAATGGTGTGTTTGATGAAATCTGCACTCTGCTTCTCTAGAACGCAATGGCCATTGACTTCCAATTCTGTCAAAGAAGGCAGATGATGTGCAAAGAAGGTCTGCTGATGCGACGCCTCCAATATGGTACTTACCAAAGCTTTTGGATATTGGTATTCAGGCTTTAGTTCTTGTATGACTGAAGTAATTTTTCCGCATAACTCTTTATACCCTGTAAATAGCCCTTTTCTATTAATTTCATCGACTTGACGATTTAGATAGGTCTTGTCTGATTCGTTATCTATGACGCGACGAAGCTTTGAAATATTAAGACTTGGCAAGTCTAATATTTTTGGTAAATCATAAGCGTGACAAATAATATCGATAACACGGTCCAGTTTTGCAGATGCCTCTTCAATATGATGAGTTTCGAATTCAATGACATAAGCTAACCACGACCAGTAATAGGTGGTTAAATACACCAAAAGTTTATGCTTGTTTTTGAAATAGCGGTAGACAGACGCTTCCGTAGAATCAATTCGGTCTGCCAATTTTTTGAAGGTAAACTCTTCAAAACCTAGCTCATCCAACATCGCCAAGCCTTCACTCACAATTTTTCGCCCAAGGTCAGATGACTGAGGGTCTTTCTTGAAATACTTATCTGCAAGGACTATTGTTATACTAGACATTATAATAGTATTACTATCAAGCACAAAAGTAAATATATTCTTCTTAGCTACCTTCCGTATTTATACTGATAATTACCCTACGAGCCCTTCGCTTACTTATTCTCTTTTGCCCTCGGCCAGAGTAGATTATTTGAGATAATCCGTAATCTTAGTATAATTATATTCTATTCACATTAAATTTATATTTCATCAACTCAGCTCATATGAAAAGACTTACATATACATTATTCTGTTCCCTACTTCTATTCACCTCATGTCGCTCTTACGAAGAAGGGCTTAAAGACGGTATCGAGCAAGGCAAAACTGAAGGTCTGGCATTGGGTAGAGAAGAGGGCTTTGAAAGTGGCTTTGAGGCAGGTCAACTTCAAGGTGCAGAAGAGGGTCATGAAGAAGGACATGCTGTAGGGCATAAAAAAGGGTATGAAGCTGGATTTACGCAAGGCAAAAAGACCGGCTATCAAGCTGGATATGAAGCAGGAAAGAAAAGAGGTTATGAAGAATGTAGAATGGGCTGGTAGCTCATTACATATTCTTTGACCAAGCATCAAATAAAGCCTCTTGCTCCGCAGTAAGCGTACTCATTTTAGAAAAACTGAAATCCGTGGCATCGTATTCAATACCAATCTTATTGTAATATTCCTGAACTGGAAGCGTTTCAGTCCCCTTGATATAATCATTAATGAAAGTCTCTATCTCTGGATAAGTCATGTCTACGACAGTATCAAAAAAACCTTCCTCAGAAAAAGCTTTATTGGGTCCAAATGTATCTACCAATTCGAGAACTACTTCTCTCATTCCCTTAGTTCCTCCTGACAATTCCAACAAACGGATATCCAGCAAACTGACTACAAAAGCACCTCTATTATAGATATTTCCAAACTGACCACCACCATATGTGGTGTAAGCCTCTGCCCCAATTTGTTGCAAACTGAAATTCGGATCGAATCTATCATTTACTGATAGTTTGGTCTGCATCTGACCAAGTAAAGCATTTAGAAGCATCGAGCCATTTCGATATTGCATAAAATCAGATGCCCATTCAGTCACCCCTTCATACAACCATAAGTGCTGAGAAGGTGTGGGAACCGCGAAATTGAAATCTGCAATGATTTCACTGTGGATATTCAATGGCGTCACTACATGAAAGAACTCATGAGCAGAAATACTTTTGATTCCACTGGCATAGTTGGAACTATATGGGGCATCTTGTAACACATAAACGGAACTCTTAGAATGCTCTAAAGCACCAGCATGAACATCGCCAAAATGATAGAGAAAATCATAGCGGTCTGTTGGCAATACTTCCAAAAAAGCTTCCGCATCAAGTAATATTTGATTTACATCCGCTAAGATCTCGGTAGCTTTCATATGACCTCCCTCTGAATAGACATACACATTGATATCTGCTCCACCAACTGTTGTAGAGGCATTGGTCATCTCACCTACCAATAACGGAGAATCCGCCAAGTGATCAAAATCCGTAGCCTGATAGACATTGCTACTCGATTCTGGCAGTGCAGTACCAACCGTCCAATGGTCAGGATACGAAAGCGACACAAAATAATCTCGGTCTTTCAGACCCACTGGGTAACCAATGACCATTGGCGTATTTAGAAGTACATGATCATTTTCAATCGAAGTACCTGCCATAGCATAAATAGGGTATTCTGAAACTTGAGTATCAAATGTTTCCTTTACCTCATAAGTGATTTTGTGCGCAGAAGCGGGATCAGCAATTTCCCATTGGTTCGTGGCCAATGGGCCACTGGCAATCTCACTACCCTCTTCATCAAAAACCTGAAGGTTATCAACGAAACGCCCTACGTTAGAAATGTCGTAAGTTCCAGGTACGGTGGCTGCAAACTGGATGATATTATTATCATCCGATAAACCATCCACATACATTTCTACTTTAAAGGTATCATCAGACCGATCATTCAAATTGATATGAATATAAAAAGCATCGGACAAATCCGCATCGGTTGGTAAAACGAAACCAGGGTCAACACCATCGTCGCAAGAGGAAATAAACCAAAAAGAAAGCAGTGCTAAAATTCGAAGCTTTGTTGTCATATCAAAAGTCAGTTAATGTCTATGTAAATAAACGATATTCTAGACGAATACCCTTATCATTTTAGGCCTCCTTATAAAAGCCGCCCTTATTCTCGGTTCTTGCTTGGGACTGTTTTACGATAAGATAAGCAATGGTAATCAAGTTACGCAATTCTGAAAGCTGAGGCGAAATCTTGGTCCTTTTGTAAAGATCTTCTGTCTCTTCATAAAGTACCTTCAGACGGTTAGACGCTCGATTGAGTCTTTCATTGGATCGCACGATACCCACGTAGTTGCTCATGATGGCCTGCACCTCTTTCTTGTTGTGTGTAATCAGAATCAACTCTTTAGGATTGGTTGTCCCTTCTTCACTCCAGTCAGGAACTTCGGCAAGTTCTAAGACTTTTTCTATTTCTTCACTCGATTTTTCATAACAGCGATGGGCAAAAATCAATGCTTCTAACAGACTGTTAGAAGCCAGTCTATTTGCTCCATGCAAACCTGTACATGCACATTCTCCACAAGCATACAAACTAGCAATTTGGGTTTGTCCAAATTCGTTGGTGGCCACGCCTCCACACAAATAGTGTGCTGCAGGCACCACAGGAATCATACGCTGCTTCCAATCAATACCTAATTCCTTACACTTCTGAATAATGTTAGGGAAATGGTTTTCAAAACCATCAGGGTCTAAATGGCGGCAATCCAAATAGACATGTTCATCTCCACTTTTCTTTAATTCACTATCTATTGCACGAGAGACAATATCACGAGAAGCCAACTCTTTTCGCTCGTCGTACTTTGCCATAAAAAGTTCGCCTTTTCTATTGCGCAAAATCGCTCCAAACCCACGCACAGCTTCAGAAATCAAAAAGGTCTGCCCCGGTCTTGTATCGTACAATGCGGTAGGGTGAAATTGAACGAACTCCATATGCTTGATCAAAGCTTTGGCTCGATAAGCCATCGCCACTCCGTCCCCAGTAGCTACTTTAGGGTTTGTGGTGTTTTGATAGACCTGGCCTATCCCCCCACTAGCTAACAGTACAATCTTGGAAAGGTAAGTTTCAATTTTCCCTGTTTCCTCATCCAGAACATAAGCACCATAGCACTTGTTGTCCTCACGTCCCTTCCACTCCTGAATATGGTGATTCGTAATTAGGTCAACTGCAAAGTGATGACTAAGTAGACTTATATTGCTACATTGGTTGACTTGCTCCAACAGCGTTTCCTCCAATTCGAACCCGGTAATATCTTTATGATGAAGGATTCTATTTTGTGAATGTCCACCCTCACGACCCAAATCAAAATCACCTAGGTTGTTTTTATCAAATTCTGCACCCCAGCTCAACAATTCTTTCAACCGATCTGGTGCTTCCTTCACCACCATTTCTACTATGTCGCGATCGCATAATCCATCACCAGCGATGAGTGTATCTTCGATGTGCTGGTCGTATGAATCTGTAACGGTATCAATAACCACAGCCATTCCACCCTGAGCATATTTAGTGTTCGACTCGTTGGCTGCCGCCTTAGTGACAATGGCTACTGTTTTGTCCGGAAATCGCCTAGCTACTTTTAAAGCGTAAGTCAATCCAGCCAGGCCGGAGCCGATAATAAGAAAATCGTGTTTGACCATTAATTACTTTGACAATTCAAACATACGCTCTAAAGGTACAAGCGCCTTTTTTCTTATTTCTTCGGGTACGTCAATTTCTGGAGTTTCATTTTTGAGGCAGAGATACAACTTCTCTAAAGTGTTCATTTTCATAAAATGACACTCACTACAAGCACAGGTGTTGTCTTCTTTCGCTGGCGCCGGAATCAATCGTTTGTTTGGCACTCTTTTTTGCATCTCATGCAAGATACCGGCCTCGGTAGCCACAATAAATTCTTCTGCTTCATCCGTCTGCACGAAATTGAGGAGTTTCTCTGTAGAACCCACAAAAGAAGCCACCCTTAATACCTGCTGTTGAGATTCTGGATGTGCGATAAATTTTGCTTGAGGATTCTCTTTATGAAGATCCAAAATCTTATCCATGGCAAACGCCTCATGTACCATACAAGCACCATCCCAAAGTACCATGTCGCGGCCAGTTTGATGAATCAAATATTCGCCCAGATTTCTATCCGGAGCACAGATGATTTTCTGATCTTTAGGAAGGGAATTGATAATATCCACTGCATTTGATGAAGTACAGATAATATCACTCATCGCCTTGATCTCAGCAGTACAATTAATATAAGTAACCACGATATGGTCAGGGTGAGCCTCCACAAATTCTTTGAATGGCCCAGCAGGAGCCGACTCCGCCAAAGAGCATCCAGCATTTACATCCGGAAGAATTACCTTTTTAGTAGGGTTGATGATTTTGGCTGTTTCAGCCATAAAATGTACGCCCGCGAATACGATAATGTCCGCATCGGTTTCAGCCGCCTTCCTTGACAAGCCCAAGCTGTCTCCTACAAAATCTGCAATGTCTTGAATGTCAGCCTCCTGATAATAATGCGCGAGTAGTACGGCATTCTTTTCTTTCTTTAACCTGACTATTTCTTCCAGATACTCTGCTCTGGTCTTTGGTACTAATTCCAATTGCTCCATGGCTCGAAATGCTTTCTTTTCTCCTCTGAAATGGCGTGAAAGCTTGTTTTTTACTTGATACGGCAAATTTAATGTAAATCATGGGGTTCAGCGAAAGCGACCCTAAAAATAAACTTTGCAGTCACAACGATTTTTTGACATGGTTGGCTAATTTTTTTCAATATCTTTAGAAGTTAAATATTCATACCAGCGACTCAACCATAGAAAACTAAAACGTAAACAATGTCTGCGCTAAACTCTGTCAAAACTCCCGACCTGGCTAAAATTACTTACCTACTGATCAGCACCGTGGCGGTGGTTATGATTCTGTCTTATTCTGAACAGTATGTCATTCCATTTATAGTAGCTATGCTGGTCTGGTTCATCATTCATGAAGCACGAGAATATTTAGTAAGAATCCCGATTATAAGAGATAAAGTACCCGTCTGGGCACAGAGTATGTTTTCGTTCTTGTTTATGAATGTGATACTTTTTGTTGTAGGCAAATTGCTCTATGCCAGTATGTCTCACCTTTCCGAAAACCTGGAAGAATATCAGGCCAATCTGCTGTTGGCTTTAGAAGAATTGGATGGACTGGCCGGCATCAATGTTTCTTCACAGCTCATAGACTACGTATCAAATGCGGATTTGACGCAGTACATCAGCATGATGATTGATACAGCCACTACACTTTTTGGTGACGCATTTTTGATATTGATTTATATCATTTTTTTATTGATCGAAGAAACCGTATTCGATAAAAAGATGGAAGCATTCTATCCAAACGACGAAACGCGTAAAAAGAAATTTAGCCTGCTCAATAAAATGGACAGAAACATCGGTCAATATCTGCTATTGAAAACTTTCGTGAGTTTCATCACTGGTTTACTAAGTTATGTGGTGCTTATTCTATTTGACATTGATTCCCCTTTCTTTTGGGCGATGTTGATTTTTGTATTGAACTATATTCCAACGGTGGGATCGTTGATAGCCACTCTATTTCCAGCCTTCTTTGCCATCTTACAGTTTGGTGAATTAGCTCCTTTCGTATACATACTAGTATCTGTAGGAGTCATTCAGGTAATCGTTGGTAATATCATCGAACCCAAAATGATGGGAAATTCGCTGAATATGAGTTCGTTGGTGGTCGTTCTTTCTCTGACAATTTGGGGTGCTATTTGGGGGATCATGGGAATGATTCTGAGTGTGCCCATCACTGTTATGATGATCATTGTTTGCGAAGAAATACCGAGTCTCAGATTTGTTGCGGTGGCGTTATCAGAAAGTGGGAACTTAAGCACAGATCCCATAGTTACTGATATTGCCGAAGACTCAACCGAAGATTAAATTTGATTGATCGAATAAAAACCTGTGTTGAACTAAGAAATTTTAGCAATACGATACAACCATTAATTTCGAGCTATGGAAAAAAGAATTTTGGGAATTGTGCTAATATTAGCTCATTGGCTAGTGATTGATCAACAAGTGTTGGCTCAAGGCTGTAGCGATGCAGGGTTTTGTACCATGGGAGCCATGAAACCAGATCAGGCTTACAACAAAAAAGTCAAATTAAAATTGAGAACTATTGAGGTCAGCTACTACTATGGCGAAACCACCACTTCTCCAATAATCCAAGTGGCCAATTTAGATGCTTCCTTTTCTATTACGCAAAATTTAGGCTTTCAAATCAAAGTTCCCTACCAGTGGGTAAATGGTAATTTTGATAATACTGCAGGCATGGGTGACATCTCATTGAGCGCCACACAACGGCTCAAAAGCACCGAAAAGTATGATTTGAATGCTACACTTGGGATGAAAATCCCAAGCAACGATGCCAACATTAAAGATAGCGGATCAAAAAACCCCGAAGCTGAAGGCTTATCGCTTCCCATGTATTATCAAACAAGTTTAGGCAGCTATGACCTGGTCGCAGGTGCTTCTTTGATTAATTCAAAGTGGCTGATTGCCACAGGTATACAAATGGCGCTCACGGCTAACAATAACGAGTTCTGGAGAGGGGAATGGCAGTCTCCAGTATATCCCGACTTTGACTACGTACTGACCTATGACAACGCCACACATTTAAAAAGAGGAACCGACGTAATGCTCCGGGTAGAAAGGAATTTCAGGTTTTCAAATTACAGCTTCAATGTAGGATTACTTCCTATTTACAGAATCACCAAAGATCAAATAGCCGACAGGGACACAGGAGAATACATGAAGTTGGAAGGTACCACAGGCCTTGCACTTACCTTATTAACCAGTTTCACCTATAATTTTGATGTGACCAACAGCCTTAAGGTTTCTTATGGACATAAAATTACCGATAGGGAAGTAAATCCTGATGGATTGACAAGAAAACAAGTATTTATAGTAGCCTATGGATTTAGATTTTAGGAACATGAGAAAAAAAATATCCAGCTTACTCCTCATTACTTTCTTGTCTATTGCTCATGCTAATGCTCAGCAATTAGAATACAACGAACAATATCAAAAAGCTGAAGCACTTTTTGAAGCAGGGGATTATAATGAAGCACTTGATCAGTATGAAGTGGTTTTTGAAGGGCTTTCCGGCATGTCGGCCAACCAATGTCAACTGAGAATTGCTGAAGTCAATACCCGTCTGGGCAATGCAAAAAAAGGTTTAAGTATGTGTAATACGATTGAACCAAAATTATCCAGCAATACGCTTCTACTTGCGGAAAACTACAGTATCAAGGGCGGAGCCTATCTTCATTTAGGTCAAAATGGAGAGGCCATCAACTATTTGCTCAAAGCACAAAATCTGTTTGAAACGGCGGGAGTGGAAGCTTCCAAAGAAAAAGCCAATTGTTACAACGATCTCGGTATTGCCTATTGGAATAATGGCAACACAGACTTGTCTTTACAATACCTTCAAAATGCACTTAATCTGCGCGAGGCACTTTATGGCCAAAACCATCCTGCAGTCGCTGACACATATAATAACATCGGTCTGGTAAACACGGATGTCAATGGTTTCGCGGCAGTCATATATTTCAACAATGCACTAAAAATCTACCAGACGCTGTATGACGAAAACCACCCTAAAGTAGCATTAACGCTCAACAACTTAGCTCTACAATATGATGCGCAGGAGGACTATATCAAAGCCTTAGAGTATCTCAATCGAGTAGCTGCGATCTGGGATCATTTGCATCCCGGTGACCATCCGAGCAAAGCTTTCGTAGCATTCAGCATAAGCAATGTTTATTACCACCAGCAAAATTTTGAAGAGGCCATTAAACATCAGGATCAGGCATTGAGCATGTACAAAAGGCTGTACGGAGAGAAACATCCCGAGATTGCCAATATCTACAACCTGAAAGGTGACATCTATCAAAAACAAGGAAAGTACAAAATGGCAATTGAAACCATTCAAAAAGGCATCTATGCCAACCTTTCGGATCAAGAGCTTACGGACATTTATCAAAACCCTAAGCTTGAGAACTATTACAATGCTGATATTTTACTTAGTTCTTTACAGCAAAAGGCCGATGCCTTTGAAACCTTTCATTTTGATAAAACAATGAAATTTCGAGATCTCACTGCGGCGCTAAATACGCTGGAAAAGGCTGATGAGCTAATCAGTCACATCCGCCAGATCAGGTTGAGTGAAAAAGACAAAATAGCGTTGAGTGAGAAAGCATCTGAAATTTATGAAGCTGGTGTTTCTCTATCCTTTCAAATGAGCAAGGTTGTACTGAAACCAAAGGTATACCTTGAAAAAGCTTTCTATTTTGCCGAGAAAAGCAAGTCAGCCGTATTGCTTTCAGCGATTCAAGATACCAATGCCAAAGAGTTCTCGGGTATCCCATCCGACCTCATCTCAAAGGAGAGTGAACTAAAGTCCGACATCGTTTTGCAAGAGCAAAAATTGGCAACAAATCAGGAGCCTGAAAATGAAGCTGGTCTAAAGCAGGAGTTGCTTTCGCTCAATAATGAGTACAACGAATTTGTGCGCCAACTCGAATCCGATTACCCAAACTATTACAACTTGAAATTTAATGTGAAACACATTGAGCTTTCGGAATTACAAGTTGCCCTAGGTTCGAATACTGCTTTGGTCACACATTTTATTACAGACACGAGAATTTTCACTTTTTACGTCACCAGAGACAAATTTGAAGTTTTTAACGAAGCCAAAGCTGAGGACTTTGACAAACAAATCCTTGGACTTAGAAACTCCATGAAATATGATGTGAAAAAGTCATTTCTTTCAACAGCACAAAGACTGTATTCCGAACTATTCCCAATGAAAATCAAAGCTGACATCAATCAACTTTTGATAATACCTGAAGGCGGGCTATCCACGATTCCTTTTGAAGCTTTGGTTACAGATTCCAAATTAGACGGAGATATTGATTATGGCCAAATGCCATTTTTGATCAAAAAGTATAATGTCAGCTACGACAACTCCGCTACCCTATTCGCCCAGAGAAAAAAGGAAATAGATGCCTATCAAGGTGAAACAGAGGATATTTTATTGGTGGCACCTGTCAATTTCAGTAATCAAAAATATCAAGGATTGTCTGGTAGATTGAGTAACCTACCAGGCTCGAAGGCCGAAATAGACGAAATTAAGTACTTGTTCAAAGCCAACAGCAGGAAAGCTAGCCTATTGGTAGAAGCTGATGCCACTAAGGCCAATATTGCCAATGACGATATCAAGCAGTATAAATACATCCACTTTGCCACCCATGGCATGGTGAATGAATCGGAACCTAATTTGTCAAGAATTTTCTTACAAGATGGAAGCCTTTATTCAGGAGACATTTACAATATTGACATCAATGCTGACTTGGTTTGCTTGAGTGCTTGTGAAACCGGTTTGGGTAAAATATCGAAAGGTGAAGGGATTATTGGATTATCCAGAGCTCTACTCTACGCAGGTGCCAAAAATTTGATCGTTTCCTTATGGACAGTCTCAGATGCCTCCACATCACAGCTGATGATTGAATTCTACAATAACCATTTATATTCCTCTACATACAATACCTTCAGTGGTGCCTTGCGCATGGCCAAACTGTCACTCATCAATGACGAGAAATACAACAAACCTTACTATTGGGCACCGTTTGTATTAATCGGCGAGTAAAGGATAAAAGTCATTCTCCACCTGATCAGCATCAGGGCCAATAATCAAATATTCCACTAGGATTTCGTCGCTTGTGCTGTCCATTGGGCCTTCGAGAAGTTCTCCTGAAGTCACACCAGCAGCTGCAAACACTGCCCAGTCCGATTGAACCAAATCATTCAAATACAAGACTTTACTTATATCGGTTCCTTCCGATAAAAGACTCTCCCTTTCTTCCTCTTGCTGAGGAGCCAGTTGCCCCTGCATGTCACCTCCTAAGGCCACAACGGCAGCTGCGGTGATCACCGCCTCTGGTGCACCACCAATTCCCATCAGAGCATCTACTTCACTATCAGGCATCAGTGCCAATACTGATCCAATGACGTCTCCTTCAGCATGTAAATCCACTTTTGCCCCACAGGCCTCTATTTCTTTTCTCAACTCCACATGACGAGGTTTATCCAAAACATAGATGACCAAATCTTCTACTTTTTTTCCAGTGGCTGCCGCAATTGATTTTAAATTTTCAGTAGCTGATTGGGTAATGTCTATGGCGCCTTTGGCCTCTGAGCCTACCACAATTTTATTCATGTAATAGGCGCTGCCGGCATCCCAGAATTTTCCTTGATCCGTGGCTGCTACCACGGCTATAGCATTGGGTTTTCCAGCGGCCATAAGAGAGGTCCCTTCTACTGGGTCCACAGCTATGTCTAATTTTAAGCCCTTCCCATTTCCTAGCTTCTCCCCAACATAGAGCATGGGTGCTTCGTCCTTTTCACCTTCTCCCACTCTGACCACAGCATCCATATGAGCTTGTTCGAATGCAGCGCGCATAGCGTCTACTGCTGCCTGATCACCAGCTTCCTTTTCCCCAGTCCCAACAAAGTCCTTTGCCGCAGCTGCTGCCGTGCATACCACTTTTTTCAGGTCTTCAATCAATTGCTCTTGTTCTGTCATAGCGCAAAACTAGTTTTATAAATATTCCTAATAATAATTCCTTTCTAATTGATTCAAAAAACACCTCCACCTACGAGGTCGGCCCTAGCCTTTTATCTTGATTTTCAGTAAATTATGAGACAAATCAAAACTGTAAACTCATGAACCGAAGAAATTTTATTTCCCAATCAGGATTAGCGTTTGGTGCTACGTTAGCCTTACCCACACTTTCCAGCTGTGAGGCAGAGTCCAAATCTAGTCCTTCAGTCCCTGCGCTCGATGGGTCTTGGGAGTCAGTCCGAAATCAATTTTTACTTTCACACAGAAACGTGCAGATGGCTCAAATGCTCTTTGCTTCTCACCCTTTACCAGTGAGAAAGGCCATAGAATTTCATCGACAAAAATTTGATGAGAGTCCAGTAGAACATTGGGAAGAAAATTTTCTTACCATAGAAGATGTACAATGCGAAGCAGCCGCCAAATACATGGGAGCAGAAAAAGAAGAAATTGCATTGACTGACAGCACCACCATGGGGTTAGCGCTGCTATATTCTGGATTGAAATTGAAAGAAGGGGATGAAATTTTGAGCACTACTCATGACCACTACGTCACGGACAAAGCACTCGATTATGCCGCAGCCAAAAATGGAGCTACTATCAAAAGAATCGCAGAATATGAGGACCCTGCTAACGCAACGGTTGATGAAATCACCAGTAAAATAGGTGCGGCCATTTCTGAAAAAACAAGAATAGTGGCCATAACATGGGTGCATTCGTGCGATGGACTTAAGCACCCAGTAAAAGAGATTGCGGAAGTAGTAAAGCAAGCAAATAGCCAAAGAGCAGAAGCCGATCGCATCTATCTATGCGTAGATGGGGTACACGGATTTGGAGTAGAGAACATTAACATCAAGGAAATGGGTTGTGATTTCTTTTGTGCCGGCACACACAAGTGGATTTTTGGACCGCGAGGCACTGGGATCATTTGGGCAAAAAAAGACGCCTGGGATATGATGCTTCCTACGATTCCGGCCTTTTCTGACGATCCCTACTTTATTTGGATGGGTGTTAAACCCAAAGGTCCTATTGCCTTCAATCAATTGCAGACACCTGGCGGGTTCCATACTTTCGAGCATCGCTGGTCGCTACATGAGGCCTTCAAATTTCATATGGCGATCGGCAAGGAAAAAATAGAAAGTCGTACAAGAGAATTAGCCAGAATGGTCAAGGAAGGTATTGCTGAGATGAGCAATGTGACTTCGACAACGCCAATGGATGCGAATCTGTCCTCCGGAATCAATGGTTTTCGAGTGAAGGGCATGAGCGCAGAAGAAGTAGTGAAAGCCTTCCATCATAAAGGAGTCATCGCCAGTGCTTCTCCCTACGCTGACAGTATCCCCAGGCTAACACCTTGTGTGATTAATACTGAAGAAGAAGTGCAGTTTGCATTGAAAGCATTGAGGGAAATAAGTCAGTCGGTATAAGTTCAAAGTAGACCTAGAAATAATAGAGGCTGTCTCAAAAGTCTTATATTCGTCATCACGAGTGCAACGCGACGCGTAGTCCGAAGTGATCTTATTGTTCGAATACGGATCGTATGATAAGATTGCTTCACGATGTTCGCAATGACGGGTAACTTTTGAGACAGCCTCCTTTATTGTTAGCTTCGATCCTATTAAGAAAATAATACCATGAGCAAAACCTTAGTTTCCACAACCCTAAAAAATCACGTTCTCCACATTGTGCTCGATAGAGCCGAAAAGATGAATGCCTTCACCTACGCCATGCTCCAGCAACTGTCGGAGGCCTACACCCAATTGGAAAACGATCCCAACATACGTTGTGGTCTGCTGTATGCCAATGGAGACCATTTTACGGCGGGGCTCGACCTGGCGGATGTATCCAAACACATCCAGCAAGGAGCCAAATTATTTGAAGAAGGAAAAATTGACCCACTTCAGATTTTTGATAAAAAAAGGACTAAACCAGTAGTCATAGCTGTGCAAGGTACCTGCCTAACCATTGGCATCGAAATGATTTTAGCTAATGACATTTGCATCGCTGGTCATGACTCTAAATTCGGTCAGATAGAAGTGAAACGTGGGATTCTCGCCTTTGGAGGGGCTACCATCCGATTCCAGCAAAGATGTGGCTGGGGCAATGCCATGAAATATTTGTTGACAGGAGATATGTTTGATGCCGAGGAAGCATTGAGAATTGGACTGGTACAAGAGCTAAGTGATAATCCAGTAAGTAAAGCTATTCAGCTAGCCGAAAGAATCGCCAAACAAGCACCCTTGGCCGTGCAGTCTACCTTAGACAGTGCCAAGACTGCCATTTTGGAGGGTCAAGACAAAGCCGAACAAGGGCTCATGCCTGCGCTTCACCATCTCATGCAAACAGAAGATGCGAAAGAGGGTTTAATGTCATTTTTGGAAAGAAGGGAAGCGAAATTTACAGGTAAGTAGTTGTATAGCAAATCATCGGCCATTTGCTTACATTTATAATTGTGACCACATCCACTATTTTACGTCACAATAGAAATCAAAATAATGAAAGGCATAGACATTACCAGACCCGACAAGCTATTGCTTAAAGGCATCAAGACATTAGGTGCACTGGGACAAAATCTATATTCTGACAAAAAATCAGAAGCTAAGGCTAAAGCCGAGCTCACGTTTATTGGAAAGAAAAAAATGGAGTCGGTGCAAAGCCAGCTCTATCAGTTCAATTCCAAAGAATTTGCAGTAGAAACAGAATTGAAAGACTTTTCCTTTTTTCATTCTCCAAAAGGAAAACATGTGTCCTGGCTCAACTTTCACGGGGTGCATGATGTGGAATTACTCAAAAAAGTAGGAAAGGCTATTAATTTGGACCGCTTGACCATCAGACAAATACTCGATACCACTCAACGTCCGAAGGTGGAAGAATACGATGATCATTTGTTTTTCAGTGTTAAATCTATAGCAAAAAACAACGAAGAGATTGATGTCGAACAGCTGTCCTTTGTATTAGGCTCAAATTACGCTGTCTCCTTTCAGGAAGAAATTGGCGACCACTTTGAAGGTATCAGAAACAAACTCAAAGAAGGACTAGGATTCATACG
Organism: Reichenbachiella sp.; assembly: GCF_033344935.1. Classification (NCBI taxonomy): domain Bacteria; kingdom Pseudomonadati; phylum Bacteroidota; class Cytophagia; order Cytophagales; family Reichenbachiellaceae; genus Reichenbachiella; species Reichenbachiella sp. The sequence goes on from NZ_JAWPMM010000001.1 coordinate 4,584,755, forward strand.
AAAAAGGTCGAGCGACTATCTTCTGTCTCAGCTTCTCGATGCTATTCTAGATAACTATTTCGAAACGATTGATCAATCGAATGAAGCCATTTCGTTGATAGAAAAAGTGGTAATTGAAGACCCAGACAAGGCGACCTTAATCGTACTGGAGAAGCACAAACAAAATGCACAGACGATCAAAAAAGCACTCGCACCATTTAAAGAGGCGTTGACCAACTTAATGAATGGTGACAGCAAATTCATTCATACAAACAACCTAAAGTATTATCGTGATTTGGGGAATTCAGCAGCGGCAGCCATAGAAGAAATAGAGGCTACCTTAAGAACACTGGAAGGACTGACCAACATTTGTTTTGCTTCCCAAAGCCAAAAAATGAATGAGACCATGAAAGTGTTGACCACAGTGTCTACCATTTTTATCCCACTCACCTTCATCGCAGGCATTTATGGTATGAACTTCGAAAACATGCCTGAACTCCGTCATCCCAATGGATATTTCTATACCTGGGGAGTAATGGGTATTATTTTTATTGTGATGCTGATTTATTTCAAAGTGAAAAAATGGATCTGATTCCCCTATTGTGAAAAACTATAAAAACAGTTTGACATTTAAATTGAAGCGGCACTTCCTGGAAGTATTAAGAACCAAGACCTCTGATCATTCGGTGGCCATGGGTTTTGCTATAGGGAGTTTTGTCGCGATTCTGCCTACTCCCGGCATTAGTATCCTTATCGGAATTGCCATTGTGGCCATCTTTAAAAAGATCAATAAATATGCACTCTTTCTAGCCATGATCGTCTGGAATATCTGGACCCTGGCTCCCATCTATTGGGCTAGTTATGAGATTGGTCAGGCCATCTTTGGAGATAGCGAAGTGGTAGTTTGGGAGTTCGAACAACTCGATCAGGTCTTCGAATATACTCGTAGATTTATGGTCGGCAATTTGTTCTTGTCCATTCCCATTTCCATATTGAGCTATTTTTTAGTTAGGGCTGGAGTCAGGAGGTATAAGAGGAATAGATGACCCGTCCTAAAATAGGTTGACGGTTTTTAAAAAGATTTAAGTAAAACCTGTGGATTGATATTCACAGGTTTTTTCATGTATAAAGTTAGGTGTTTTATAGTTGAGACTTAGATGAGGTCTTTGATTGTTGTAGGTATCTATTGACTCTTTGATCAGTATTTTCAATTCTTGGCCAGTATTGCATTTATGAATGAGGAACTCCCCCTTTAGGATACCATTAACTCTTTCTGCTAGTGCATTTTGATAGCAGTCATACCCATCGGTCATAGATGGGGTGATTTGATGATTACTAAGCTCAGACTGATAAAGAGTGGAGCAATATTGTAATCCTCTATCGGAATGATGAATAAGCGTTTGGGTTGTTTTTCTGTTTTTGACAGCAACTTTCAGTGCTTTGACCACGTGTTCAGCACTCATGTCATCACTGAGGTGATAGCCCATAATCTTTCTACTATATGCATCTGTGACCAAAGAGAGGTAATGGGTTCGCTCCCTACTTTTGATGTAAGTAATATCACTGACAAAAACTTCTTCAGGGCGAATAGCTTTCCGATCCTTCAATAGGTTGGGGTATTTTCTCAACCAATGCTTACTGTTGGTAGTTTTTGTATAATTCTTCTTTGGCTTGATGAGCAGGTGTTCGGCTCTTAAATAGTTGAACAAAGCATCTCTACCCACTTTTATGTTTTGCCGGTCAAATTCACCTTTCAATGAATGGTACAGCTTCCGCGTGCCCAGTCGGGGCATTTGCATCCTTACCTTTTGGACAAGGGGTTTGATCCTGGAGAGTTCTTCTGCTCTTTGCTTAGATCTCTGTATTGATTGATAAACCGCCTGTCTACTAATCCCAAACAGTCGACAGCTACGTGAGAGACTCACGTGCTTTTCTTCTCGGATGCGCCAGATTGTTTGGGTAATCCCTTTTTCTGATTGAAGTTCCGTGTTCTTTGTCTGAGATGTCAATCATCATATTAAGAATCTCATTCTTCAATCGCTCATCAGATAATTCACGTTCTAATCGCTTGATCTTCTGTGCTGGTGTCTCTTTTGATTTAGGTGAGGCCATAAAGTGTTGCTTCGGGTGACTCCAGTCTAATTTACCATATCTGCGTAACCAAACCAAAACTGTACTCCTTCCTTGTATACCATAAGTTTTTTGGGCTTGCTTGTAGGTCATTTCGCCTTTTTCCACTTCAGATACAACCGCCAGTTTAAAGCCCATGTTGTAGTCGCGCTGGGTGCGCTTTTTCCCTCCTAAAGAACTGCGCTTCTCGTCTTTCATAAATAAGTCGTTTTTGTGTCAACTTATTTCAGGACGAGACAAGAGTATAATCAAAAAAGCCTCCTTATCGGAGGCTTTTCTGTGCCAGAAGTGGGACTTGAACCCACACGACTCGAAAGTCACAAGATTTTAAGTCTTGCGTGTCTACCAATTCCACCATTCCGGCAGTAGACATTAAGAGTGGTTCGGAAACAAAAAAAGTGTATGCGCGATGCTTATGCACCTTCTCACTCACATACACTCTCACACTCAATTGGAGCGAAAGACGAGGTTCGAACTCGCGACCTCCACCTTGGCAAGGTGGCGCTCTACCAGCTGAGCTACTTTCGCTTTTTACCAGCCCGATTGGCTAATGGAATGCAAAGATAGATAGCCACTTTAATTTATCAACTCTTTCGTCAAAAATTTTAAGAATATTTTTCAGGCCGCATGTCGGAGGATTCTGAAGCTACTGACCAGCTTCTCAATGATCACCAAACAGATGATTCCTTCTACAACCAAAAACAGCTGTCGTAGCCTTGGATCAGCCATAAAGTCAAGCATTTCCAACGACTGGGTTTTTACCTGATCCAGGTACGTGATCTCCAATTCAGCACCACTTGATCCAATCAAGAAATAAGAGGCGGCGATCAAGCCAGCAAAAAACACCATCAGCCATACTAATAATTTGAAATTAGCATGTCGCTTTTTGGCCAATAGAGCCGAAGCAATTACAGTAGAGGTAAAGTTAGTGCCGACCTCCTTAAGCGGAAGGGACTTCATCCATTCATCCAAATCCTGAATGTCTTTCAATTCTTCTACTCCTTTTTGCTTTTCCAGCAAATCGAATTGTTCAATATCTTTCTCATTACTCTCCATGACTTTCAAATTTAGTGTTTCTACCATACTTGATTATAGAATACTCTCTAATTCCGCAGGAAGCATTTTTTGTAAAACTTCAGCCAGTTTTTTTCTCGCTCGAAATATTTTCACCTTCAGGTTCCCTTTATCCATTTTGGTGACCTCCTGGATTTCATCCATGTCTAGTTCATCAAAATAGTACAAGGTGATCAGCAAACGCTCTTCATCCTTCAATCGACCCACTGCTTGATTCAAATAGTAAGTCCTATCCTTTGCTTTTAGGCCCCCAAACTCTTCGAAATTTGAGTACTCGGCTATTCCACTGGGTCGGCTGTCAATATCTTCGGTTTTTATTCTTTTTTTCCTTGTCCGGCTTATGGCCATATTCATCACAATACGATAAAACCAGGTAGTAAACTTCGATTCGCCTTTAAACTTATCTAATGAGCTAAGCAACTTTACAAAAGCATCATGAGCCACCTCTTCAGCATCTTCTTCATTTTGGAGAATTCGGTCTGCTATGGTAAAAGCAAAATTCTTATGCCTGTTCACTAGCATTTCAAAACTGGACATATCTCCTTCTTTGATCTTCTCAATCAATTGAATATCTGAATAATTCTCTTTCACTGCCGATGTGACGCCATGAGTTTCTTTCAAGTTACAAAGAATTAATTTTTATTTTTTTGTAACCAGCAGTAACCAAGAGGTGTCCAATGGGCGAATCAAAACTTTAAAATTATGCAAGGACCAGAATTTTTAATCCCAATTGTTTTCTTCATTTCAATAGCGGTAGTTGCTATCATTATAAGAAAATTTCAAAACGACGAAAGATTAGCACTAATCGAAAAAGGAGGTGACGCCAATATTTTCAATCGAACATCCAAAGGCAACTCTTACCCCGCCTTGCGATATGGACTCTTACTTATAGGAGCCGGGATAGGCATCTTGGTAGGAAACTTGGTAGCAGAATCCAGAATCATTGACGATGAAGCTGCAGTGTTCTCTTGCCTGATGATATTTGGTGGCATAGGTCTTTTTGCGTCTTATTTCATAGAAAGAAAAGAAGCCGCTAAGGATTAATATTTATAGGTCAGGGTTTAAACCCTGACCTATAAATATTATGATTTAAACACGTTACCATCTTCCGCTTGACTACTGTCAAACACTCGGATACCAATGACCTCGGCTTCCGCTGTTTTTTCTCCCTGACAGAAAAAATCACAGTGCATCACCGTTTTTCTTCCTTTCACTTCTGTGACTCTTGCTCTCAACTCCACAGGATGTTTGTTTGAAGTGGGCTTCAAATACTTCACATTCAAGGTGCCAGTGGCATATCGATATTCTGGCATAGTATCGAGCGCTCTCCCCTCTTCTTTATAAGCATGTGCCATAGCAGTACCCATGCAATGACAGTCAATGAGCGTCGCCATAATGCCTCCATTCATCAAGTCCGACCAGCCATGATAATGCTCTTCTGATTGCCATTGACAAACTGACTCGTCGCCTTCCCAGTAGCTTTTGATATGCAATCCTTGATCATTGTTAATTCCACAACCAAAGCAAACATTCTCTGGCATGTGGTTTTGAAAGTACTTTTTGTCTGATGAATTCATTAAATTTCATATTGGGTTGAACAACGAAGATGGAAAGAACCAACAAAAAACCGAAGCCAAAGTCTAAAAAAGAAAGGAAAGGAACTGCTTCTAAGGAGCCCCAAACCAAAACGACGCCTGACACTCCTCAGGAAGGAATACCAGACGTCGATTTTAAAAGATTCTTAGGTTGTGGTTGATCAGATGGTAGCATATATAAATGCTGCCAGACCAGCCGCCCATACCAGGAAATATGCCCTGAGTATTTGGACTCTTACTTTTTCTACTGCTGTTGACATAAAATAGATTTGTGGTGAATTACAAACAATTATATGCTGCAATATATGTGTCGATCCTAGCTAAGTCAATTAGTAAATTCTCCTAAAGTGATTTTGCGCCTTTTTCCTAGAGAGGAGTTTATAACAATCTGAATTACAACCTCTTATGATTCACTTAGTTGAGTTTAACTTTAAATTTGAGTAAAAAATAAAATTTCAGATCATAGAAAAATACAACAGTACTTTCTGAATAATACAATAAAAGTTCTCTCTCGGAATGACACCATACTACTACATTATTTGTGCTTCAGCTTAGCTCGAAGTACGTAATTGATGTCTTCACCGGCCAGGTCTGGCACTACCAGGTTGTCCTCAGTTTCAAAGTGTCCCTCGATGGCATATCGATGATCCTCTGACTCACCGTAAATAAAAAAACCAGAAATGATAGACTCGTTTATTTTAATTTCTGCTTTGGCCATGTACTGATTCTCACCCATCTGTATGCCTTGATGTGCCCGCATCACGATCACCTGATCCTGATATTCATCTAGATTCAAATACACTCTTCTCGTGATTTCATATATCGGTAGAACATGAGCGGTAAACTCCAGAGATTCCAGCTCATCTTCTGCCAGCTGAAAGTCCACAAAATGCCATTGTGTAAACACCATCAATGGATCATTTTTTCGATTGAGCGTAAGTTCACCAGTGGGGTCTGTGCGACCAAAACTTGCGAAGCTGATGAGTAATAAAGCGGCTCCAATTAGTCCGGCCAGGGTAACTCTTAATAGTGTTTGTAGATATTTCATCGCATGTAGTTTTAAGTCTACTGCAATGTAGAATCACTCTAACCAGCCTTCAATCCGTATTTTCACGCACGAGAAAATGCACTATTCACTTAAAAACACTCTTTTCACTCTTTGGCTTACATTCGTTAAAATCTCGTATGGAATAGTCTTAATCCATTCAGCCAATTCACTAATATTAGGCTTTTCGCCAAAAACGACCACTTCATCACCTGATTTCACATCCAACCCTGTCACGTCCACCATAGTCATATCCATGCAGACATTACCGATAGTGGGCACCAGTTGATCATTGATCAGCATTTGGCCAGTGCCATTTCCAAAAGCGCGTAAATACCCATCGGCGTAGCCAATCGGGATAATAGCAATCATCGTATCACTTTTCGCAAAACCACTCCTTCCATATCCTATTGATTCACCTGCGGCAATTTTCTTGACTTGTGATACATTGCATTTGAGGGTGCTGACGATTTTTAATTTTCCTTGTTCGGTTTGTGTAGGGTCGAAGCCATGCAAGCCGATGCCTAATCTCGCCATATCAAAATGTAGACTCGGATAGTTAGCAATTCCACCAGTATTGACCAAATGTCTCATCGGCGTATACCACAAACTCTCCATAATCGCTTGACTCATTCTTTCGAATCGTTCCCCTTGCTGTTTGGTATAGTCAGCATGTCTTGGGTCTTCACTGCCCGCCAAATGGCTGAAAATACTTTTTACTTTTAGGTGTTTGTTGAGCTTCAGCTGCTCGATGAGTCGCTGCAAATTATTCTCCGTAAAACCTAGTCGATTCATACCGGTTTCCAACTTGATATGTATAGAAGGTAGATCCTGCATATTTTCATAATAATCCAGAAAATCGATCAACTGATCCAAGCTGTAGATCTCAGGCTCAAGATTGTATTCCTTAAGCAACCTAAAAGAAGTAGGCGACACATTCATAATCATGATTGGAATGTGGATGCCATTTTTCCGAAGCTCTACGGCTTCATCTGCATAGGCCACACCCAAATAATCTACTTTGTGAAACTGAAGTAAGTTGGCTATTTCAAAATTTCCGCCACCATAGGCCAAGGCCTTTACCATCACCATTATTTTGGTCTCTGGCTCTAGTTTACTCCTGTAATAGTTGAGGTTGTGAATTAGATTTTCAAGATTCACCTCCAGAATGGTGCCATGCGCTTTTTGCTCCATACTGTTTACAATCAGCTCAAACTCAAAATCTCTGGCACCCTTCACCAATACAATTTCGTCATTAGGGGTATACCCTGCTGCCAAAAATTCTTCGGTCGTTTGATAAAATTTAGATGGAATATGAAACTTGGAACTCGATTGATTGATCTCTTTTCCAACACCAACAAACTTTTGAATATTATGCTTCTGAAGCAACTCACTTACTCGTTGATACAAGGCATCGCTTGATAATCCTGTTTGATATAAATCTGATAGTATGACCGTCTTTTTGGAACGCTGATTTTGCCTGGCCAGAAAATCCAATGCCACTTCCAATCCATACAGGTCATTATTGTAGGTGTCATCTATTACATACGATCGGTTGATAGCCTGCTTCATCTCCAATCTCATTTTAATAGACGACAACCTATTCAACCGGAGCTGAATAAATTCCTGATCGTATCCTAAGGCCACTAGCATCGCTGCACAATGCAGAATATTCTCCACTGACGCTGGGTCATCATATTTTAAATAAAAAGTCAAAGAGTTATTCAGCACATCCAGTACATACTTCTTTCCTTTTTGTTCAGTGACTTTCCATGGAATGAGCTGAGTCGAACCAGAGACTGTTTCAGCAAGTGCCTTACCTACCAGCTCATGTTTGGCACAATAGACCACTTTTTGACAATTACTAAACAACTTGGCCTTCTCCTTTGCCTTTTCGGTTAAATCCTTGAAACCTGCATTGTGAGCTTCTCCTATATTGGTAAAAATGCCAAGTGTTGGCTGAATCACTTGCTCCAATCGTTGCATCTCTTCTACTTCCGAAATACCGGCCTCGAAGATTCCCAAATTGTGATGGTCACCCATGGCCCAAACAGACAGCGGTACACCCAATTGGGAGTTAAAACTTTTTGGGCTTTTTACAATATCAAATTGATCATCCAGCATCTGAGCCAGCCATTCTTTGACAATGGTTTTTCCATTACTACCGGTAATACCAATGACAGGATAGTTGAATGCTGATCGATGAGTTTTGACCAATTCCTGCATGGCGACAATGGCGTCCTCCACCAAGAAGTATGAAGCATCAGCTTTTAGTTTTATTTCTTTTTCGACGACGAATAGCCTCACCCCCTTTTCATAGGCATCGTTAATGAACTGATGACCGTCATGATTCTGACCAGAAATGGCAAAAAACACTACACCTGAGCGAATGGAAATTTGACGAGAGTCGAATGCCAACCCCTGAATTTGGATGTCTAAAGGCAGTTGTGGCATTTTCCCTTTACAACTCTGACTCAATCCACTAAACTTCATAGAAAATAATATTTGAATGATTATACCAACTACCGTCGAGGGCTCGACGAGTGACCTAATTTACATACAAAATTTTACAAAAATGGTATCGAATATTTTCATCCTATTCGCTTTTGAGTTAGCTCAATTCGATTAACTTGCAAAGTTTAGTCCATTAAGAATTATCGTTAAATTGACCTTTTGCATTCGTCAATATGAAAGTATCTCCAAGTCAACCTTTTCAAATTATTTACACCCTATTCGAACACCAATATTTGGGGTATTTGTTCGAGTCTTTTGTGATTCAACTCGACGGAGAAGGGAGACTTACCTTCTCTCATCAAAACATCTCAGCAAAAAATGCTAAGGAGTTTGACAAAGGGCTAGATGAAAACGACTACGAACTCATCAAGTTGATGGATTCTATGCAACCAGATGTGGTGGCTAAAAAATACGACAGAAAGAAATCAAAACCGGATGACTTCTTTTTGAAATGTTTTGACGAGCAGTCAGGAGATGAACATGCACAACAAGAAATCAAAAACTATGTAGAACGAAGAAGGGCAAAGATTATGCCTTTGATGCATGGCAAGCGATTATTTGAGATGGGCAATGATGGAGAGCCGGCTTGGAAGGAAATTGAGGTACTCAATGAAAAGGCTACCGTGCTTTTTCACTTTCGTAGAAACGAAGAAAACACGCACTACTTCCCTACCATAAAGTATGGTGAGGAAAAAATAGAGTTCCAATATAAAGGTGCTTACATCTTGTGCAACGACCCCGCTTACATTGTGGTGGAAGACAAACTATATAGCTTTCAGAAGAATGTAGATGCCAACAAAATCAAACCATTCCTCAAAAAGAAATTCATAGCCATTCCAAGAAAAATTGAGGACAACTACTACCATAAGTTTGTTGCTCCACTGGTGGCTTCTTTTGATGTGTATGCCAAAGGTTTTGATATCAAAACTGAAACCTCGGAGGTCAAACCTATGCTCTATTTTTCTGAGTTAGCGTCGAATGGCAACTCCATGGAGCTATTTGATTCTAATGGCAATGGAGCAGTAGAGGTTGAATCCAAGATCTTGTTCGAGCTAAAATTCAACTATGGGGACCATCACTACAGTGCCGAGCACATGAAGGAAGTGAGCGTACATGTAGAGAAAGAAGAAGACAACTACACCTTTCATAGAATTAAGCGGAATCTCGATAAGGAAAAGAAATTTGTAACATTCCTGGCCGAAACGGGCCTTCCTCTGAAACATGCCAGGTCTACTATGGAAACTGCGAAAGCATTCTCATGGATTCAGAGCACAAAAAAGCTACTAGAAGATTCCGGTATTACTTTAAAACAAAACGGAAAAGGAGAAAAGAAATACTTCTTAGGTAAGTCAGAAATGACTGTAGAAATCAAAGAGAATATTGACTGGTTCGATATTCATGCAGTGATCAAATTTGGTGAATTCGAAATTCCATTTCATATCATCAGAAACTATATCCTGAAGAAAAAGCATGAAATAGAATTGCCAAATGGCGAAATCGCTGTAATTCCAGAAGAGTGGTTTACCCAATATTCAGAGTTGATGGCTTTTGCCGACATAGGCGAAGAGGAATCACTACAACTACAAAAGCACCACATTTCTCTAGTTAAGGATCTGGATGAGTCCAATCTGGCACATCTCCAATTAACCAACAAACTCGAGCGACTTCGTGATTTTGACTCGATAGACAATTATGATATTCCGGCTGGGTTCAAAGGTGAGCTCAGGCCTTATCAGCGTGCCGGCTTCAACTGGATGAAGTTTTTGAACGAATACAGATTGGGCGGTTGCCTGGCAGACGATATGGGTCTAGGTAAGACTGTTCAGACTTTGGCGCTGCTTCAGTCAGTACATGAACGGGAAGATAATGGAACGAGTTTGCTAGTAATGCCAACCTCATTGATCTATAACTGGGAAAAAGAGGCTGAGAAGTTCACACCTGCACTTAAAATATTGAATTACACGGGTGTTAAGAGAAATAAGGACACTAAGGAATTTGCCAAATATGATCTGGTCATCACTTCCTATGGATTGATTAGGCAAGACATAGATTTGTTAGCTGATTTTCATTTCAACTATATCATTCTGGATGAATCACAAGTCATAAAAAACCCTGAATCAAATATTTCGAAATGTGTAAGGGATTTGAACTCCTCTTACAAATTGATTTTAACCGGTACTCCGATTGAGAACACCACCATGGACTTATGGTCTCAAATGACTTTCCTAAACCCGGGCCTTCTGGGAGCAAAGTCCTTCTTTAGAAATCAGTTTCAACAACCTATCGAAAAGAAAAACGACGAAGAGAAAACCAAGAAGCTTTATACCATTATAAAGCCTTTCCTACTGAGAAGACACAAATCTCAAGTAGCGACCGACCTTCCCGAAAAGATAGAAAACGTGCGGTACTGCACCATGTCAGAAGCGCAGGAAGAAGCTTATGAAAAAGTGAAGTCGGCCTACAGAGACAAAATCATGGAAGAAATTGAGTCTGGTGGCATAGGTAAATCTCAGTTTATGATTTTGCAGGGCTTGACCAAATTGCGTCAAATAGCCAATCACCCTTACCTGGCTGATGATGAGTACAAGGAAGATTCTGGCAAACTGGAAGATATCAGTTACATGCTAGAAAATGCGATCAATAAGAACCATAAAATTCTAGTGTTCTCACAGTTTGTAAAGCATTTGAAAATTGTATCCAACTACCTTGAGGAGCAAAACATCAAATACTCGTATCTGGACGGTAGCACCAAAGACAGACAAAAGGAGGTCGAGAATTTCCAGAATGATAAGAGCATTAAAGTTTTCTTGATTTCGCTTAAAGCTGGTGGACTGGGCCTTAACTTGACAGAGGCAGAATATGTCTTCCTGCTCGACCCTTGGTGGAACCCTGCCATAGAAGCTCAGGCCATTGACAGAGCCCATAGGATAGGTCAGAAAAACAAAGTTTTCACCTACCGGTTTATCACAAAAAACACAGTAGAAGAGAAAATATTGAAGCTGCAACAGAGCAAGCAAAAACTCGCTGATGATTTAATCACTACTGAAGAAAGCTTTGTGAAAACATTGACCAAGGATGATATAGCTGGGCTACTAGATTAATCCTCAAAGGCAGCAGAGAACATAAATGAACTCGCATTTTTAATCCGCTGACTAGGATAGATGCCTTGAGCAATAATGATCATTTTATACGCTTCTCGATGAGCGTTGTTATTGAATTGCTTCAATGCTTGATTGTAGTAATGCAGACCAGCAAGCTGTCGGAGATTGACTACATTGTCAATATAGGTAGCTCCTTGGGTAGATTTCTCATTACTGGCCAATCCCGTCATAGCCAATTCGGTATTGATTCGGATGGACTCCTGATTGACAAAAGCTCTTCGTTCTGCAATTTCCTTTGGGTCCCAGGCAAAACCAGCTAATGCATCCGTGGACTCAAACAAGTATACTTTACCTCCTGCATAGGCCACTAAATACACGTGATAATCTGTTTCATGGACTTGGTAATCGATACCTAGCTCATCCAAAATCAGAGCATAGAGCGCCGTCCCAGTTACACAGTCATATTTCTTTTCTTTCTTGAAAATTTCACTGAAGGTCACGTATTGTTCGTATTCCCCTAGCATCTTCCTGTGAACGGTGTAGAAAACATGCTTTAAGAACATAGCATCAGATTTAGCCGTTGCCTTCTTTTCTTTCAGTTTGTTAACTATAGCTGCATAGTTTTCCTCATAAGATTTTACCTCCTCAGGTGCCAAATCATCAAACTCTGATCGAATGAACAGGCCAAGCTTCGTTTCACTAGATAGATACTTCTCTCCTGTGGCCTGCGAGGTAGTCGCATGCAAGGTTAAAAGCACCAAACCAAGGAGAAACTTGTTCATTTCAGCAATTGCATTTACTTAATGTTAATTCAATGTTACGTAATTGTTAACAAATATACTAACAGAATTCTAGCATTAGCGCGAATGACGCTACTTTTTAGCCCACCATCACGTTTTTAGCCACATAAATAGACATCTTACTGAAAACAACTGCATTTTTCACTTAGCCTTCATTATCTTTCTTGGCTCTTAATTAAACATTCACACATTATGGCCAATCCGTTTCAGTCTCAATTTGACAAGCAAAAAGTTAGAAGTTTGGAGCTTCGAACAGAACCTATCGAGCATCGAAGAAAAAGGCTGAAATCTCTCAAAACCTGGATTTTAAACAACAAGGGTAAAATCAGAGAAGCGCTTCACGCTGACCTTAGAAAATCAGCTACAGACACTGACATTTCGGAAATATTCACCGTCACTACCGAAATCAATGATGCACTCAGCCACCTCCACCAGTGGGCTAGACCACAACGCGTTTCACCCGGCATGACCTATCTCGGCACTGCAGGTAAAATACAACCCGAGCCTAAAGGGGTTTGTTTGATTATTGCCCCCTGGAACTTTCCTTTCAACCTCATTGGAAGTCCGCTGGCTTCATGCCTCGCGGCCGGAAACACAGCTATGCTCAAGCCATCAGAAAATACACCAGCCACTTCGAAATTGATTAAAGAAATGGTAGAAGATGTATTCGAACCTGAGGTAGTAACAGTGATAGAAGGCGCCATACCAGAAACCACCGCATTACTTGAATTACCATTTGACCATATCTTCTTTACTGGTAGTACGAATGTGGGGAAAATAGTAATGGGCGCTGCGGCAAAGAACCTGAGTTCTGTCACACTTGAACTCGGTGGTAAATCTCCCGTGATCATAGATGAAACAGCCAATGCCGATGACGCGGCCAAGAAAATAGTCTGGGGCAGATTTACAAACAATGGCCAGACCTGTATTGCTCCAGATTACATATTCATAAGCGAAAAAGTAAAAGACAAGTTTGTAGCCTCGGCCAAAAAATACGTTGCCGAACTGTTTGACAGCAAAAGTGAAGGCCTATCTCATACACAAGACTATTCCAGGCTGGTAAATGTAAAACACGCTAGTAGATTAGTGGAGATTCTCGATGAAGCCAAAAACTCAGGTGCCCATATTGAATTTGGAGGCACACACAATGCGAATGAAAAGTTCATCGAGCCCACCTTACTGTCCAACATCGATGAATCCAATCGCATCTGGCAAGAAGAAATTTTCGGCCCTATTATGCCTATGAAAATCTATCGGGATATTGATCAAGTAATTGATCACATCAATCAAAATGATAAGCCGCTTGCGCTCTATCTTTTCTCAAGAAGTCGAAAAACGAAAAAGCGAATAACAAAAGCTACCTCTGCCGGGTCCATGGTGATCAATGATGTGGTGGTTCAATACGCTCATCCAAATTTACCATTCGGCGGAGTGAATCACAGTGGAATTGGCAAATCTCACGGCAAATATGGCTTTATGGAATTCTCAAATCAGAAATCTGTCTTGAGTCAGCGCATTGGCCTTACCAATGCCCTTCTTTTTTACCCTCCATTCAATGGATTCAAGAAATGGGTGGTGAATTTTATGATTAAGTGGTTCTAAAAAGTGACATACATCATTTCGATGTAGTCATTAGTATCATAGGAAGGCACCTATTGATTTCACAATTTTAATACATGAATGTGAGAGTCAAATTTCTGGGTGGTGCTGAATCAGTTACAGGGTCGAAATATTTGCTTGAAATTGATGATTTCAAATTATTAATTGACTGCGGTCTTTTTCAAGGGTTGAAAGAGCTTAGGCTTAGAAACTGGGATTCGTTTCCAGTTGACCCTGGGAGCATTGATGCCATAATTATTACTCATGCACATATTGACCATTCCGGTTACTTGCCGTTATTGGTAAAAGAAGGATTTTCCGGCCCGGTATATTGTACGAGCGCTACGGCTTCACTTCTCGAAATCTTACTTAAGGATGCGGCCAAATTGCAAGAAGAAGAAGCTGAATTTGCCAAAAAGAAAGGATATTCCAAACACGACCCTCCTAAGCCATTATTTACTGTCAAAGATGCCGATCAGGCGCTTACACTATTAAACAGTGTAGAATATGAAAATTTAATATCCATTAACCCAACCATTCAGGCGACTTTTTCCGATGCTGGTCATATTCTAGGATCAAGCATCGTATCTCTTGATATATTTGGTTCAATTCAAAAAAAGACCATCGTATTCTCCGGTGATTTAGGCAGATATGACCAGCCGCTATTGTATGATCCCGCCTCGATCAAAAAGGCCGATGTTTTATTCGTAGAATCTACTTATGGAGATCGGTTGAATCAAGAAGAATCACCAGCAAACAAGTTAGCTGAAATCGTCAATCAGGCCTTTGAGCAGCAAGGTTGTCTACTTATTCCATCTTTTGCAGTTGGCAGAACACAGCTCTTGCTTTACTATTTTCATCATTTACTGGAAAAGAAACTAATACCTGATTGTAAAATTTATATAGACAGCCCGATGGCTATCAATGCTACCTATTTGCACAAAAAACACAGAAAAGATCATAAGTTAAGTGTTGGTAAAAATGAGCACGCGTCCATTTTTGATGATAGCCATTTTCAGTATTACAAATCACAGGAGTCTTCCACCAACCTGAACAACATTGACAAAGGAGCTATCATTATCTCTGCCAGTGGTATGTGCACCGGAGGTAGAATTCTTCATCATCTATTTCACCGACTCCCAAGAACAAATGACACATTGCTTTTTGTAGGTTATCAGGCAATAGGTTCCAGAGGAAGAAAAATCCTAGAGGGAGATGAAACATCTAGGATTTTCGGATTGGAAGTTCCTGTAAAATGTCGCATAAGACATTTAGATGGACTTTCAGCTCATGCTGATCAAGCCGAACTCATGCGTTGGGTTAGCCAAATCAACCCTCCTCCAAAGTATACATTTGTGGTTCATGGTGAGCCGGAGAGCTCTACCACATTTGCCAAAAAAATAAATAGCAGTTTAGCATGGCCAAACGTCTTAGTTCCTCAATATCTCGAAAGTATTGAGCTCTTTCGTGGTATCTAATTAATTGACATTCTCATTTCCACCAAATGCTTTTTGAAGCCTGCCTTTTCGTAGGCACGAACGGCTGGTTCGTTGTCATCATATACCTCTAAACGGATTTCATTGATGCCTCTGGATTGACTCCAACTTTTCAACTCGTCCAGTATTTGAGTGATAATACCTTGGCCTCTGTGGTCAGGTTTTACAAACATAAAACCGAGATAGGCAAATTTTTTGTGTGATTGAAAATCTTTGCCATCCTTGATATGAGCATAGCCCGATGCCACCACTTCTCCTGCTACCTCAGCTACTAATACTTCCGCTTGGTCCGACTCAGTGAGTGCTTTCAAGTCATAATAATTGATATGGCCGGATTTCAAAGTTGGATCGAATGGCCTTTCTGCCTGGATAATACCTTGCTCAAACTCGTATAATATAGGCAAGTCCTCTAGAGTTGCTGGCCGGATAGTAATATTATTCACATGGTGTTTTTTGATGTTCTTAATTTACGCTCAACCAAAGAATATAGTTATTCTTTCCGTTCGTAAATCAATTTCCCGCGCTTATCCCAT
This sequence comes from Reichenbachiella sp., assembly GCF_033344935.1. Lineage (NCBI taxonomy): Bacteria > Pseudomonadati > Bacteroidota > Cytophagia > Cytophagales > Reichenbachiellaceae > Reichenbachiella > Reichenbachiella sp. Next base: position 4,600,621 of record NZ_JAWPMM010000001.1, read on the forward strand.
TCACGAATGATATAAGGCTTGAATTCATCATCAAAAGGGTCTTTGGAATAGACAATCTCACGTTTTCTTCGATTTCTTATGTCATAATATTCACGCCAAAGCCCCACCTTATGATCAAAGTGGTATTCGCCTACAGCAGCTAGGTTTCCACTTTTGTGAAAGGCATAATAGTTCCCTTCTTTCTCCCCAAAGTGAATAGGGATTATTTCTTCGAGCTGTTTCTCCTCCTTATTGTGGTATGCTACCAAAGATTCTTTTGGCCAACCTTTGTAGTATTTTTCCTTGGTCTGTAGAATGTTGTGTTTATTCCAGGTAGACCATCGGCCATGCTTGGTACCCATATAGAATATGCCTTCTTCTATGACCTGATCTCCCAGCATTTTTTTGTAAGGCCCATGCAAAATCCCTGCATTATTTTTATCTATTTTTCTAGACCTAATGATCTTCCTTTTTCTGAAGTCATACCAATAGATGTCCCTAACATAGGGCAATGGTTCTTCATACTCTTTAAGCACCGTAAACAACTCAGTTACCGTATTCCCGCCAAAACCTTGTCTGGTAAATCCCTTTCGGGTCTTTTTTCCATAAAAGACATTCCGTTTAGGTTTTTTCTTCTTTGGTTCCAGAATACTCTCCAGGTCCGTGGCATCCAAGTCTACCGTGAGTGGTTTCTCGTATTGAGATTCAAAATCATCATCAGTATAGTCTTGAGACTGTGCATTAAACACGAGCCCAATAAGCATCACAAGAAGACTGTATGGTAAAAGACTTTTGCTCATAATTTTTCAACGGCAACACCTTTCATTCATTGCCAAATTCAAAGCTATAAAGATGTGTCTAAATAAAAAACCTCTGAACGAATCGTCCAGAGGTTTATATCTATTAAATATAGGCCGTGGCCTAATTATTTACTCCGCGCTGATAGCTACAGACCGCTTGATGAAGCTAGTCAGTGCTGATCCTTCTAATAATCCTTGAGAAAGGAGAGCCAAGTCATAGGCCTGACGAGCCAATTGCTCTTTATTCTCTGCCTTTTTAGCTTTTAAGATTTTAGAAACCAAAGGGTGGTTAGCATTAACTGCCACAGTATACTGATCAGGCATATCACCCATCATCATCATGCCGCCTCCGCCTTGCTTCTGCATATCCTTCATTCTTCTCATGAACTCAGGCATAGTCACAATCACAGGCATTTCATCAGCAGCCAGCGACTCTACATTCACTGTTGAATTTTTGTCATCGATTGCTTTTTCGAAAAGCTCCTTTGCTGTTTCTTTTTCTTTGTCAGAAAGTACAGACTCCACTTTTTCGTCTTTATCGATCAGCTTGTCTGCAGTTTCAGCATCCACACGCTTCAATTGTGTTTTCTCTAATTTATGCTCTAGCGTTCCGATGAAGTGGCTATCCAAAGGTCCATCGAATTTCAGTACGTCATATGACTTATTTTTTACCGACTCAATGAAGGCATGTTGCTTCGCTGGGTTAGTGGCATATAGATAAACCAGGTTGTCATCTTTGTCCTTTTGAAGGGCTGAAGTTTTTTCTTTGTATTCATCGAAAGTAAAACACTCACCTTCAGTATTTTCTAACAAAGCAAAATCCTTGGCTTTGTCATAAAACTTCTCATCGCTGAGCATACCGTACTTCACGAACAGTCCGATATTCTCCCACTTGTCTTCGAACGCTTTTCTGTCTTTCTTGAAAAGCTCATTCAATTTGTCGGCTACTTTCTTAGTGATGTAAGTGTTGATTTTCTTGACTGCACCATCCGCTTGCAAGAAACTTCTCGAAACGTTCAATGGAATGTCTGGCGAATCAATCACCCCATGAAGCAACATCAAAAATTCAGGCACGACATCCTTCACTTCGTCAGTAATAAACACCTGACGAGAATACAATTGGATTTTGTTCTTCTGTAATTCCAACTCATTCTTCACCTTAGGGAAGTAAAGAATACCTGTCAAATTGAAAGGATAGTCCACATTCAGGTGAATCCAGAACAAAGGCTCTTCCGAGAATGGATACAACTCTCGATAGAATGCCAAATAATCTTCATCTTTCAACTCCGATGGCGACTTCGTCCAAAGCGGCGTAGGGTTGTTGATGATGTTATCTTTCTTTACAGTTTTGTATTTCGGCTTACCGTCTTTGTCTTCTCCATCAGGAACACTCTCGTCTTTTTGTCCAAACTTGATCTCTACTGGCAAGAACTTACAGTACTTCGTTAGAATACCTTGAATTCTGGCTTGATTCAAGAACTCTTCTGACTCCTCATTGATATGAAGAATGATGTCTGTTCCTCTCTCTTTTCTTGTACCTGCAGTAATCTCGAATTCTGTGCTACCATCACAAATCCAATTTGCAGCTTCTGCTCCATCTACATGAGATAATGAGTTGATTTCTACTTTATCAGCTACCATAAAGGCTGAGTAGAACCCGAGTCCAAAGTGACCAATGATTTGTTGCTCGTCGCCTTTGTCTTTATATTTTTCAACAAATTCAGTAGCCCCAGAGAATGCAATTTGATTGATATATTTTTTGATGTCCTCAGCAGTCATACCAATACCCTTATCAGATATTGTAATGGTCTTTGCTTTTTCATCGAAGCTCACTTCAACTGTCAAATCGCCAAGTTCGCCTTTGTACTCTCCCATGCCAGACAATTGCTTCAACTTTTGAGAAGCATCTACAGCATTGGAAACTAACTCTCTCAAGAAGATCTCATGATCTGAATAAAGAAATTTCTTGATGATTGGAAAAATATTCTCGGTGTGAATCGAAATATTACCTTTCTCTTGCATGATATATTTTTATTTAATGAATTAAAGTTTGATCGGATTACTCCGGTGATGGGCATTCAACAAATGCCATTCCAAAGCCTATAAAAAAGAAATCCGCGACAGATTGTCAGCGGATTAGGATTTTTTGACAGCATACTCGTTTAAATTTGCCGCATTTATTGCCATAGCCGTCAAGTTAAGAAGTTGTTTATGGTCTTAAACACATTTTGTTTTCCGTTTTTGGTTTCAGTGAGATATTTTCTATCAGATCGGATGAGTAATTTTTTAAACCAGTATTCTAGGGGTTGGTCTTCAAAAACAACTTTCTTGAGGTCATTAGATAGCCTAAAAGCTGTTTTGAAAAATTTATTCTGACTGCACCGTATAGCCATTCCTTGGTCAAGCAAGCCCTGTTCTATTAACCTGAAGGCTTGATAGTGGAGCATGATCCAGATAAAGCGGGCAATAAGCTGGCACTGGAATCTTTCCTGTTTCATAGCTTTCATTTTGTCAATTCGGGCTTGTGATTTCCAGGCTTTGAATACAAGTTCGATTTGCCAGCGGGTGCGGTATATGCCTTGAACCTGTGAAGTGGAAACCCATGCTTTTGGCACATTGGTTATAAATATGTTCAGCCATGCCCTTGTTTTATACTCTTTACTGACCTTGTGTCTACCATGGGCTGCTCTTTCAGCCCTCAATAAACGTTGTTTGTAAACCTGCTCGGGCACTTTTGCAACAATCATTCGCATCGGCATATCTGCGATTTTCACCTCCAGCTCTAAAGCAGGCAATGTGTGTTTGTTGAGTTTTCTCAATATGGCAGAAAAGTCGATTGGAGCCTGGTCCACATCCTGAACGCCCCACCTGCTGTTTAAGCGGTTCAGGAAATAAGCCCCTTGTTGGGAAACATGCTTCAGATAGTGCTGGGTCACATAGCCCAAGTCCCGAACCAAGAGGTCTCCCTTTTCGATATCGCCCAGGGTTTGCCTAGAATCTGTTTGATCATTACGGCAGGCTGCCGTCAATTCCAGCCTTTGAGTGACATTGGTAAGCAAATCATATTCATACTGGATACTGATCTGGGCCTTGCTGCCTTGGCCTCCATGACCTTTGAACGTTTTGGCATAAGCCTCTGGAAGCGTGTACCGTGTAGAATCTTTGACCATCACCCGATTGAACCGCTTAAATTTGTTTTGTTCAGATGGGTTCAAATTCAGCTGCCCAGCCAGCAATTGGCTAAGCAAAGCACTCATAAATTCGACAGCCTTGATATTGAACCGCTCTTGGACGGCTTGTTTTGAAATAGACAAACCATGTTGCTCAACAAAACCATTGGCCAGATCCTCAAGGCTCACTTGATCTAGGTACTGATCACAAAAAAGAAGTAGATCAAGGAACTTAGATGCGTCCAAACGTGACTTACGCTGTACAAAGCCACTCTCCCTGGCCAAAAGATCAAGTTTCTCTTTAGAAAAAATCTTATTTAAACAGCCTGAAAAACAACTGGCCTTAGCCTCAATTAGTTGTGAAATTTCTTGTCGGTTCTTCCCCAAACAGTATTTTTGAGAAAGAAAAAAGGCAGGTCACTAATACATCAAAAGCCCGCCTTTTTGTTCATTTAAAAATCAAACAAATATGGGGAAGAACACTAGGTATTCCTAACTGGGATACCATGCCCAAACCACAAATTCAGTCGAGAAAACCTTAGCTTGACGGCTATGGCAACAGGTGCGGCATCTCTCACTAATAGTACTGCTAAATTTTCAGGTAGATCGCGCAACAGGTGCACGAAGTTATAATTAACGAATTCTATCCGCAGACCGAACCAGCTTTTCGTCTCTTCGAATAAAACGGTTTGAAAGCAAATTGAACAGTAAAGCTGACACACCAAGGTAAAAAGCAAAGAGGTAATTGCCCTGTTGTGTAGGAGCCACCATACGTTCTGCTTGATAAACATGGTACACAATGAGTCCCATAGCACCTCCCATAAATAGAGAGTTTAATGCACCTAGTTTCATCTGCAACAACCGATTGTCATATTTGAAAATCGAATAGAGTGCAACCCCAGCTGCCAGGATAGCTAGGATGGCGATATAAAATGTTTGTCCTTCAGTGATAATGGCTATTTCGCCGGTTTCAATGTCTTTTTTGGTATGTGAAAATTTCAAAGCGGTCAATTCGACCAATTCATTTTTCTCTCCGTCAAGCTTATTCCAGATTGGAAAAAACAACATAGTAATCATACAGGCGGCCACGCCAAATAAAAATATAGATTGAACTCTTTGTATCATAAGATTTGAAATTTGGGCAAAAGTAGAGAATTGTTGCTCAATTTCTAGACTTGGAAATAGAATTTGATTAGTCTACGGACAACTCGGATTTAGCGGATTCTTCTTTCGGTGCTTTCTCCTTTTGTTCTGTTTTTATAGCCTTTGCCATCAGACTTTCATTTTTGGCTTCATCCAGATTACTCAAGTATTCATTGATACGCGACCGTACTTCCTGAGTAGACAAGTTATGTTCGAATTCACCACTTCGAGCAGTAGTCAATTGACCAGTTTCTTCAGAAACAATAACTACTAAAGAGTCAGTAGTTTCAGACATACCCAGCGCCGCACGGTGACGAAGTCCAAATTGGGCTGGAATGTCGTCTCTTTCCGATACAGGAAGAATACATCTGGCAGCCACCACCCGATTATTATTAATAATGATTGCGCCATCATGCAGAGGAGATAACTTATTGAATATGGCTAGAATAAGCCTTTTGGAAATTTTGGCTTCCAAGCGATCTCCAGAATCAGCGAAAAATTTCAATTCAGAGCTTCTGGAAAATACAATCAATGCGCCTGTATTGGAACCAGCCATGTTTTTGATCGCATCAATAATTGGGGATACATCCAAGTGGTTCTTGTCATACTTTTCTTGCCAAAACTGCTGAACATTTTTAAGGATATTACCTTCCTCAAAAACAGTGGTTTTGCCCAATAACAACAAGAATTTCCTGATTTCCTGCTGGAACAATACAATCACGGCAATAACCCCAACACCCATGAACTGACCAAGAATGATACTGAGAAGCTCCATATCCACGGCCTTCACCACCAGATAGATCAAGTATAGAAACAGGAAACCAAGGAAGATTTTAATAGCTACGCTTCCTTTCATCAATTTATACACGTGGTACAAAAAGAAGCTCACAAATAGAATGTCAAAAACATCTACCCAGCCTATTTCTAAAAATCCAATTTGAAATCCTAATATCATTTCTAATTCTTTGTCATTGCTTCGTAAAGCTTAATCGTCTCTTTGGCTTCCTTCACATCGTGTACTCTCAAAATAGAAGCTCCATTCATCAAGCAAGCCATATTGAGTGCTGTCGTACCATTAAGTGCTTGGTCCGGCGTAATTTCCAGTTCTTTGAAAATCATAGATTTTCGAGACACTCCGCACAGCATCGGCACATCTAATACCTTCAGCAGACTCAACTTATTTAATAACTCATAGTTCTGCTCTTTATTTTTAGCAAAACCAAAACCTGGGTCAATAATAATATCTTTAACCCCCAAGCTCTTCAACTCATTGACCTTCGCATTAAAATAATCAATAATCTCGGAAACCAGGTGGTTATAGTCGGTAAGATTAGCCATCGTCTGCGGATCACCCTTCATGTGCATCATAATGTAGGGTGCATTTACTTCAGACAAAAGATCATACATTCCTTTATCCAGATTCCCACCAGAAATATCATTTATGATACAGGCACCGTGCTCTAAGGCACCCTTGGCGACAGTGGATCTAAATGTGTCTATTGAAATAACAGATTCAGGAAAATGTTTCAAGATACTGTCGATACCATCAACGGCCGCCTCCCATTCGTCGCGCATAGGAATATCTGTTGCACCCGGACGACTGGAGTAAGCGCCTACATCCAAAATATCCACCCCATCTTCCAGCATCTTTTCGACTTTAGTCAGCAAATCGCTGTCTGATTTGATCTTACCCCCATCATAAAAAGAGTCTGCAGTCAAGTTGATGATGCCCATTACCTTGGGTGATGACAAGGCCATCAATTTTCCTTTTACATTTATGAATTTAGACTCGGTCATTAATTTCTGAAATAGTTTGTTGCCAGCCATTTACGCCTTAATTTTAGCCGTTCAATTCAATAAAATCAGACGAAATAGTGGAAGAAAAAACGGTAGGCGAATATACTGAAGTTATAAAGGCTTGTAAAGACATTTTTGAAAAGAAAACCAAGGATTACGGTACGGCCTGGAGGATTTTAAGAGCTTCGTCTTTGACCGACCAAATTTTTATTAAAGCGAAAAGAATCCGTTCTATCCAGGAGAAAGGAGAACAAAAAATACAAGAAGATATTGCTGGCGAGTTTGTAGCCATTATCAACTACTGCATTATGGCTATTATGCAGGTAAGAATGAATGGTGATGAGGGTATGGAAATTCCATACGATACGCTAGAGCCCATGTACACTGGCATAGCCAATGAAACGAGAGATTTACTTGCCAACAAGAATCACGACTATGACGAAGCTTGGAGAGACATGCGTGTGTCATCGATGACAGATATCATTTTAATGAAAATATTACGAACCAAACAGATCGAAGACAATCAAGGCAAAACCCTGATCTCTGAGGGTGTAGAAGCTAACTATCAAGACATGATCAATTATTCCGTCTTTTGTTTGATTTTGATGGGATTCAATCAAAAATAAATTCCAGCAATCTGTTAAAAGATTGTTACTGACCAGTAATCTGTGTTTTACATTTTCATTGTTCATTAAATTAGCGACCAAAACAAGCAGCACATGAAAGCAATATTGACCATCGTAAGATTTTTAGTAGGCGGTTTATTCATTTTTTCTGGCCTGATCAAAGTGAACGATCCGGTAGGAACAGCCATCAAAATGGAAGAATATTTCGAAATATTCTCACTAGAGATCGCCAATTTCTTTCACTTATTCGTGCCCTTGGCACTTCCCATTTCCATATTCATGGTAGTCCTGGAGGTAGTCTTAGGTATAGCCTTGATCGTGAACTACAAGCAGAACTGGACACTGAAAGCCTTATTAGCAATTATTGTATTCTTCACTTTTCTCACTGGCTGGTCTGCCATCACCAATAGCGTGACAGACTGTGGGTGCTTTGGCGATGCTATCAAGCTTACCCCATTGGAGTCCTTTATCAAAGATATCGTACTGCTAGTGATGATTATTTTCTTGTATTTGAGTCAACATGCTCCGCAGTCTGAAACGGCAGAAAAAAGAAGCCATTTCATAGTAGGAGGATCACTAGTATTGTCCTTGGGTCTGGCGCTCTATGCCGTGGCTCATTTACCATTTATTGATTTTAGAGCATACAAAGTAGGCAATCATATCCCTACAGAAATGCAACCGTCCGCAGAGTACATATATGAATATGTAATGGAAAAAGATGGAGAAGAATTCAAATTTGAAACTTACCCAACGGACCCTGCTTACAAATTTGTTGCAATGAATCACCTGAACCCTGAAGCAGCTCCAAAGATTACAGATTTTGGCGTTTGGAATGATGAAGGGGATTTTACTTCTGAAGTATTTACAGGTAACAAGCTCTTTGTAGTTTTGTATGATGTCTCCAAATCAGATAAATCCAGCCTATCTGATATCAATGACCTGATTAAAGCCTTGGGAGATAAAATAGAAATCTATGCCTTAACTGCCTCCGACGGATCTACTTTTGAAGCCTTTCAAAAAGAAGTGGGATTAGAGATTCCTTATTACTATACAGACGCTACGGTATTAAAAACCATTACCCGATCAAACCCTGGATTGTGGTTGTTGTCAAACGGAACCGTACAAGGCAAGTGGCATTATAATGATGTGCCTAATAATAGTGAGGTACTGGATTTGGTGAATTAATTCGACAGTTTCTATCCTCAGATTTGTTATTTTGAGGATATGAAAATCAATATACTAATTTATTGGATCACTACTGGTTTAGTTTCAACATTGATGTTGGCTTCAGCCAGCATGTATTTCATCAATACAGAAGAAGTCAAAGAAATATTTGTTCGGCTTAATTATCCAGCTTATTTGGTCATACCCTTGGCTGTTGCGAAAATATTAGCCGTAATTGCGATTGTTTCTAGATGGTCAAAGACATTAAAAGAGTGGGCATATGTAGGATTATTGATCGACTTTTCATTGGCATTTTTCGCACATTATGAAGCCCAAGACGGAGGCCACACTTTAGCTGCTTTTGCGATAATGACGCTCCTAATTTCTTATCTATTTGAGAAAAGGTTATAAAAAAGCCGATTCGCAAAACGAACCGACTTTGATTTGTACTAAAAATGAACTAGATCCTTAATGGAGCCCTACTTCTGATTCATGTCCAACCAAACCAAGGCTGTAAGGTTTAGATGAAACAGACACCTTTTCAATATTCTGTAAATTTTGCAGATTGGCTATAACTAATTGACCATTATCTGGGTCAGTTATATAAACATACCTTGAGCTTGCCGCCATGCTCGGATATATGGCACCGTGTCCGCCAGATGGTTTTTCGAAGGCCGAGATAACCGTACCTGAGGCGGTCTCCGTTTGATCAAACACATCAAATACATGAAGCATTCCGGTTTCAAGCAGGATCAGCACATGACTACCATTTACATCCATTGCACAACGAAAGAGTCCTGAGTAAGTAAACAAGGGACTTATTGTTTCGCTATCTACATTAATCAGATATACCCCATGATCCGAAGTATAACCTACAAATACACCCTCGAACTGAGTTGATAATATGCTACCAAACCATGAGTCGCCAAAAGAATCGGGATGGTCAATTAGTTTTTGAGTTCCATCCTGATTCACTACCAAAATACCTGAAGCCGAGCCAAAGACTGCATGGTTACCATCACTAGCATTTCCATGGATGCCATTTGTGGTTATCTTGGCTTCGTGAGTCAAAGCTCCGGTTTGATCGATAATTTGCACTTGCTCAGGCAAACTACCTTCTATGTCACCAGTCTTTTTTGTCACGGCAATATTGCCATTGTCAAAAATGGCCATGGCACCATGGTGTGGTGTCAAACCAGCATCTAAGACAGTCATCTTTGCTCCGTTTTCAGAAATATCGACCTCATCTGCCAAGAGTAATGTTCCATCTTCGTCATTAAAAGCAAGAAGCAAATCATGACTGCTTTTGAAATGAGTAGGTTTAGCCCCTTCACCAATCATTGGTCCCACCCCAGATTCCCTGAGCTCATCCACATGATTGCCATGTAGTTCCAATCCACTATCAAAATACTCCACCAAATTCTCATCTCTATGTATAATAGCAGCGTAGCGGCCGGTACCTGTTCGGTATATCCTTGACTTAGCATGTTTTGATGTGAATGTTTCTTGGCTTTGGTGGTGATGATTGTACCAATGTAAATCTTGGGATTCTGCATCTGAAATAAGTACGCCAATACCTTCAAATTCTTCTGCCTCAGTCTGAGGCTTTTCATTCTCTTCAGAACATCCAAGTGTCCCAACGACCAACAAACCCATTGGGATAATTTTCTTTATCATGTTATAAGTTTTTAAATGCAATGATGTTGCAAATAAAGCTTCATCAATTGAATTATGCAACTTTGTTGCATTTAATATTTTGATCAAAAAAATACCAGCTCCTCTGAAGCTGGTATCTCTCTACAACAAATACATTACCAAACTACATATGAATTGGCCCTGCATCTGTAGCGGCCAAACAAGCCTCCTTCACGGCTTCCATATACGTAGGGTGCGCATGCGACATGCGAGACACGTCCTCTGCTGAAGCTCTAAATTCCATCGCGGTAACGCCAGCTGCAATCATATCTGCGGCTCTCGCACCTATGATATGAACGCCCAATATTTCATCTGTAGTCTTGTCGGCCAATATTTTCACTACACCATCAGTGTCCATACTAGCTCTGGCTCTGCCTAGCGCTTTGTAAGGGAACGAACCAACTTTATATGCTGCACCAGCTTCTTTAAGCTGCTCTTCCGTTTGTCCTACGCCTGCCACTTCTGGCCACGTATACACTACGCCTGGAATCAAGTTGTAATTGATGTGAGGCTTTTGTCCTGCTAGCTGCTCAGCTACCAACACGCCTTCTTCTTCCGCCTTGTGTGCTAACATAGCGCCCTTTACCACATCACCAATCGCATAGATATTGTCAACCGAGGTCTTCAAGTGATCGTCCGTTTCGATTCTTCCGCCTTTGTCCGTGGCAATGCCCACATTCTCCAAGCCAAGTCCATCGGTATAGGCTCTTCGGCCAATGGATACCAAACAGTAGTCACCTTTCAATTCTAGCACTTCGCCTTTAGGTGTATCTGCCTTCACAGCTACGTTCTTTCCTTTAGCTTCTACGCCAGTTACTCTGTGCTTGAGGTAGAATTTTATACCCAATTTCTTCAAAGACTTGGTCAATTCTTTAGACATCGTTCCGTCCATGCCTGGAACTATTCTATCCAAGAATTCAACCACAGAAACTTCTGCACCTAATCTTCGATACACAGATCCAAGCTCCAATCCGATCACACCACCACCGATGATGATCATGTGCTTAGGAATTTCTTTCAGCTCCAACGCTTCAGTACTTGTGATCACACGCTTCTTATCGATATTGATAAATGGCAAAGATGTTGGCTTCGAACCCGTCGCGATAATTACTTTATCAGTAGAGATAGTCTCTTCTTTTTCGCCGGCTACTTTGATCGTGTTTTTGTCAACGAATGACCCCAAACCATGAAAAACATCAATTTTGTTTTTTTTCATCAAAAACTGAATTCCGTCAGTATTGGCTTTCACCACATCACCCTTTCGGGCAATCATCTGCTTGAAATTTACTTTCGGTGCTGGAATATCAATACCATGCTCTTTGAAGGTATGCTCTGCATCGTGGAAATGATGAGAAGAATCCAACAAAGCTTTAGAGGGAATACAGCCCACATTCAGACAAGTACCACCTAGTGTGTTATATTTTTCAACTATCGCGACCTTCATCCCTAGCTGTGCACATCTTATAGCTGCCACATAACCACCCGGACCTGATCCTATTACTGTTACGTCGTATTTCATTGTGTAAGTATTGAGTACCAAGTAACGAGTACTAAGTACAATGAATTTATTATTTTAATGAAGTAATTAAGCCAAACAACATGCGATGAATTTCATCAATATTTGAAGCCAATTCTTCTTGTTTTTCAATCTCTATATATCCTACTCTCTGTGATATTTGAATTTGTGTATTCAATTCAAATAAAGAGCCTGCTGCAATTGATAAAAATTGAGCAAACTCCTTTTTAGAGTTTCTACCACTTCCTTCAGCGATATTGGATGGAATTGATACTGCACAACGTCTAATTTGACTTATTAAACCAAATTTTTCATCATCAGGGAAATTCTTCACTAAAGCATAGACCTCCTCAACTAGATCCATGGACTTTTTCCAAACTTGCAAATCCTGATATCGGTTCATCTTAGTACTCTAGACTTTGTACTTAGTACACAATTAGATTCCCAACATCAATCTCGCTGGATCTTCCAACAATTCTTTAATTCTCACTAAGAAGCTTACAGACTCGCGTCCGTCAATGATTCTGTGATCGTAAGAAAGTGCCAAGTACATGATCGGTCTGATTTCCACCTGACCATTGATCGCTACAGGTCTTTCTACGATGTTGTGCATACCCAAAATCGCTGACTGCGGTGCATTAATGATCGGAGTAGAAAGCATTGATCCGAAGATACCACCATTAGTTACAGTGAAGGTACCGCCTTGCATCTCGTCAATGCTCAACTTGTTGTCTCTAGCCTTCTTAGCCAATCTTACTACTTCACTTTCTACTTGATTAAACGAAAGTGATTCTGCATTTCTAATCACTGGCACAACCAAACCTTTCGGTGCAGATACGGCAATCGACACATCACAGAAGTCGTTATACACGATTTCGTTGCCGTCGATTTGCGCATTGACTGCTGGCCATTCCTGAAGTGCCTGACAAGCCGCTTTGATGAAAAAGGACATAAATCCTAATCCCACCTCATACTTGTCTTTGAAGGCATCCTTGTACTTTTTACGAAGGTCCATTACTGGCTTCATATCCACTTCATTGAATGTGGTGAGCATAGCCGTTTCGTTCTTTACAGAAACCAAACGCTTCGCTACCGTTTTTCTCAATGGAGTTAATTTTTTTCTGGTTTGCTCTCTTCCTCCACCAAATGCTGGCACGGCTGGAGCTGCTTCTTTTGCTGGTGCCGCTGCGGCTTTAGGTGCAGATTTTTGAGCTGCTTGTGCATCTTCCTTAGTGATTCTACCACCAACTCCCGATCCAGTCAATTCGCCTGCAGCAATTCCTTTTTCAGCCAAAATCTTTGAAGCCGCTGGAGAAGGATGTCCTGCCGCATAGCCAGATCCACCTGAAGCTGGCTCCGTGGCTGCTGCAGGTGCCGCTGACGCTGCTGCAGGAGCAGGTGCCCCGTCCATCACCTCGATTTTACAAATCAAAGCGCCAATTTCAATGGTGTCGCCTTCTTGCGCAACAATCTTCAACACACCACGTGCTTCTGCGGCCAATTCGAAAGTAGCTTTGTCTGATTCGATCTCCGCGATCGGCTCGTCCAATTCTACCACATCACCATCTTGTTTCATCCAAGTACCAATAGTCACTTCGGTGATCGATTCACCCACAGTTGGCACTTTCATTTCCAAAGTTTCACCAGTTTTCCCTCCAGAAGATGGAGTTGAGACTGCGGCTGGTGCAGACTCGGTCTTAGCCACAGGTGCTGCAGACGATGCGCCAGCAGATGCTGTTTCGTCGATAGTACAAACCACCGTTCCGATTTCAATCGTTTCGCCTTCTTCTACTTTGATGGTAAGAATGCCAGCTGCTTCTGCGTTTAGTTCGAAGGTGGCTTTGTCTGATTCCAGTTCACAGATGACTTCGTCCATTTCGACATAGTCACCACTCTGCTTGGTCCATTGCGAAACCGTCACTTCGGTTATCGATTCACCAACGGTTGGTATTTTAACTTCAATCATTTCTTTATTGTTAAATTTTTTAAGTCTCGTTTGAATTATTAGGAGAAAGCCTGCTCAACTAAAGCCTCTTGCTCTTGCTTGTGTACTTTGGCGTATCCCGTAGCTGGAGATGCGGCCGCTTTACGTGAAATCACATCTTTGGTCACTTCTCTGAATACTCTCAATATGAACGACCAAGCACCCATGTTTTCTGGCTCTTCTTGTACCCAGTATACCATGTTTACCTTGTACTTTTTCAACTCAGCCATTACTTGCTTCTTAGGGAATGGGTGTAATTGCTCCACTCTGATGATCGCTACATCTTTACGCTTATCCGCTTGTTGCTTTTCGAGCAAATCGAAATAAACCTTTCCATTACATAGCAACACCTTCTTCACCTTCTTAGGATCCGCATAGTCGTCGCCAATCACCTCTCTGAATTTCCCTTTGGTAAACTCATCCATTTTAGACATTACTAATGGATGTCTAAACAGAGACTTTGGTGACATCAAAATACATGGCATTCTGAATGGCATGGCCAATTGTCTTCTGATCATGTGGAAGTAGTTGGCTGGCGTGGTGAGGTTACAGATATACATATTGTTACCTGATGCCAACTGTAAATATCTTTCAGGTCTGGCATTCGAATGCTCTGGCCCTTGTCCTTCGTAGCCGTGCGGCAATAGCATCACCAAACCATTCATCCTTCTCCACTTGGTGTAAGAACATGAGATGAACTGGTCCACCATCACCTGGGCACCATTTGCGAAATCGCCAAATTGCGCTTCCCATATGACTACGGCATTCGGATCTGCCATGGCATAACCAAATTCAAATCCTAAACAACCAAACTCGGAAAGTAGAGAGTTGTAAATTTTGAAGTCTTTTTCACATCCGTCTATGTGATCCAAGAAGCTATAAGGCTCGTTGGTGTTCATATCACGAACTACGGCATGACGGTGAGAGAATGTACCTCTCTTAGTATCCTGACCAGAAATCCTTACGGTATTATTATCTAACAATAAAGACCCATAAGCCAACATCTCTGCAGAAGCCCAGTTGAGTTCTTTCTTGTCGAAGAACATCTCCTTGCGCTGCTTCAGCACTTTGTCGATTTGCTTCAATGCCTTGAAACCTTTCGGCACTTTAGACATTGCTTCGCCTACTTTCTTCACTGCATCCAATGAAATCGAAGTATCAGGCGACTGATCAAAATCTTCTGGCTTTGAAAGTCTCATTTCTGAGAATTCCTTTTCGCTTTGTTGCAATGTGTACGGCAACTTATCCTGCTTCACCTGATTCAAACGATCCTGAAGCATAGCTTTAAATTCTTTGTCCATAGACTTCGCCAATCCCGCGTCTATGTCTCCTCTATCGATCAGCGACTTATTATAAACTTCCCTTGGGTTCGCATGCTTCGAAATCAGATTGTATAAAGAAGGCTGAGTGAATTTCGGCTCATCTGATTCGTTGTGTCCATGACGTCTATAACATACCATGTCCACAAATATGTCTCTCTTGAATTTCTGACGATATTCAACAGCCATTTTCATGCAGAATACTACAGCTTCAGGATTATCACCATTTACGTGTAGCACTGGCGCATCTACAGTTTTAGCCAAATCTGTACAGTAGATACTAGATCTTGCTTCATCAAAGTCCGTTGTAAACCCTACCTGATTGTTGATAACAAAGTGGATCGTGCCACCCGTGGTATAGGCATCCAACTTCGACATTTGCACGAGTTCATAACCGATGCCCTGCCCAGCTATCGCAGCATCGCCGTGAATCAAAATCGGCATGATCTTAGAATTGTCGTTGCCGTACAAGCTGTCAATTTTCGCTCGAGCGAAACCTTCTACTACTGGATTTACTGCCTCCAGGTGAGAAGGGTTCGGTGCTAATTTTAGATCAACAGTATGTCCTTCTGGCGTTACGACCTGAGATGAAAAGCCCATGTGATATTTCACATCACCGTCTCCCATCGTTTGGTCTGGCACGTAGCCGCCTTCAAATTCGTTGAATACTTGCTCATAGGTTTTACCCATGATATTTACAAGCACATTGAGCCGGCCTCTGTGTGCCATACCCATGACCACTTCCTGAACACCTAGTTCAGCGCCTTTGTTAATCGCTGCGTCTAAGGCTGGAATAGTGGTTTCTCCTCCTTCGAGGGAAAATCGCTTTTGTCCTAAATACTTAGTATGAAGGAAGTTTTCAAAAACAACAGCTTCATTCAGCTTGGAGAGAATTTGTTTTTTCTCATCGAGTGGTGGGTTAAAGTTGAGGGCTTCTCTCTCCACTTTTTCTTTGAACCATTCAAGGATATGCGGCTTTCGAATATACATGTATTCAAAGCCCACAGTACCCTCATATATATCTTTTAAAGAATCAACAATCTTCTTCAATGAAGCCTTTCCAATACCTATAATGCTACCGCACTCAAATTCAGTATCTAAATCCTCCTTAGTCAACCCGAAGTCTTCGATTTCAAGAAGAGCTCTTCTGTCCTTCCTTTGTCGGACAGGGTTCGTATTAGATTTTAAATGACCACGCGAGCGGTAAGCATGAATAAGGTCGCGAACAGCTAGTTCCTTACTTGAAACTCCACTGGCTGTATCACCACCCTCTTCGCCATACTTTTGTAGAGAGAACTCAAAGCCCTCAAAAAATCGTTGCCAAGAAACATCTACAGAATCCGGGTCGGCTTTGTAAGATTGGTACATATCGTCAATCACTCCACTATGTGCATTGGCGATATAAGAATATTTATCCATTGTTAATTTTATCTTTGCTGGCACAAATATAACAGGCTTGTTTAACAATTGAAAACCGTATAATCGTGTATCCGATTATATTTGATTTATGAACATAACAAGCCTTTTTCATTTTCAACTCGCTCATTATTTGGCTCACATTTATTTAATAAATAAAAAAGCGCTACATTTGCGGACTTTTTAATACAAGTGGACGTGATCCACAACATTTAAACTATACCATATAAAATGGCAGTAAAAATTAGACTAGCCCGAAGAGGGCGAAAAAAACAGGCAATTTACGATGTAGTCGTAGCAGACGCCCGTGCACCACGTGATGGCCGATTTATCGAAAAGTTAGGTTCGTACAATCCAAACTCAAATCCTGCTTTCATCAGCATTGATGAAGAAAGAGCATTTAAATGGGTAATGGACGGTGCACAACCTACCGACACAGCAAGAGCAATCCTTTCATACAGAGGTGTGATGTACAAGAAACACTTACAAGTAGGTGTTAACAAAGGCGCAATCACTCAAGAAGATGCTGACAAGAAATTCGAAGCATGGATGAATGAGAAAGAAGCTAAGGTTCAAGGCAAAGTAGATTCATTAGCGAAAGCTAAGGATGCTGAGAACAAAACTAAGCTAGAAGCTGAAGCTAAAGTAAATGCAGCTAGAGCAGAAGAGATCGCTAAGAAAAGATTAGCAATCGATGAAGCGGAAGCAGCAGCAAAGGCGGAAGCAGAAGCTGAAGCAGCGCCAGCTGAGGAAGCAGCAACTCCTGCAGAGGAGGCTCCAGCAGTAGAGGCAGCAGCTCCAGTTGAAGAGGCTCCAGCAGCGGAAGCAACTCCAGAAGCTCCTGTAGAGGAGAAGAAGGAAGAAGCTCCGGCAGCAGAAGCTAAGGAAGAAGCACCTGCAGCTGAAGAAGCTAAAAAAGAAGATAAAGCCGCTGAATAATTTATTATGACGGTTGATGATTGCTACCAGATTGGTCACGTAATCAAGACCCACGGCTTAAAAGGTGAAGTTCAGCTCTTTTTAGATGTTGACGATCCTTTAGCATATCAAGAAATGGAATCAATGCTCGTTCAACAGAACGATTCGTTGGTTCCATTTTTCATTGAACATCTTCAGATCAATTCTGCTAAGACCATTGCAAAATTTGAAGAAATCGATGATATAGAACAAGCCAAGTCTTTGGTTGCCTGTCAACTTTACTTACCACTAGATGTATTACCTGAGCTGAAGGACGGCGAATATTATTTACATCAACTAGTAGGTATGGACGTATATGACCGAGATACTCATCTAGGGCAGGTCAAGGAGTTGTTTGAAATTGGCCCACAAGAACTCATTTCTGTTATTCATCAGGAAAAAGAAATATTAATTCCTATTAAAGATGAAATCATCACAAAAGTGGACATTGAAAACAACAGAATCGATGCGGAAATACCAGATGGTCTTATAGACATATACCTTGAAGATGAGAATTGATATCATTTCATGTGTTCCTGCTACGTTTAGTGGCCTGATTGACCAAAGCATCCTCAAAAGGGCTGGAGAAAAAGGTCTTGCCGAAATACACATCCATGATCTTCGTGACTATGCAATCAATAAGCATAATCAAATCGATGACTACGCCTTTGGCGGTGGCGCCGGTATGGTGCTCATGATCGAACCTATTGATAAATGTATTGCCAAACTCAAATCCGAAAGAGATTATGATGAGGTTATATATATGAGTCCTGACGGAAAAACACTTTCTCAAGGTATATCCAACGAATTGAGCCTTAAGAAAAACCTCATCCTACTTTGCGGACATTATAAGGGCGTAGACGAAAGAGTTCGTGAGCATTTGGTGACACGTGAAATCAGTATTGGCGACTACGTGCTCACTGGAGGCGAATTGGCAGCAGCAGTGGTGGCTGACTCTGTCATCAGACTTTTACCTGGGGTAATGAACGATGAAACTTCAGCACTTACAGATTCTTTCCAAGATGACTTGATTGCACCTCCGGTTTACACGAGGCCAGCAGAATACAAGGACTGGAAAGTGCCGGAAGTGCTAACATCTGGGCATCAGGCTAAAATTGAAGCTTGGAGATTCGACCAACAAGTAGAAAGAACCAAGGCGAAAAGGCCTGATTTACTCAATAGATCAGGTTCCGAAGATTGATCAAAGGAATTTCAATTTTATTTTGAATGCCCTTGAATTATTTAAAAAATAAATTTCTATATTTGCAGTCCGATTTTTGGAAGGGCATATAAAGCTAATAAAATGAGCGACTTAATTAAATTAATCGAAGACGAGTACAAAGAGAAGAGAGCAGCAATGCCATCTTTCAACCCTGGCGATACCGTGAATGTTCACGTAAAGATCAAAGAGGGTAATAAAGAAAGAATTCAGCAGTTTCAGGGAACTGTTTTACAAATCAAAAACCCTAGCTCTAATGGCGAAACCTTCACAGTAAGAAAAATCTCTAGCGGTATCGCAGTAGAGAGAATTTTCCCAATGCTTTCTCCTAACATCGAGAAAATCGAGGTGTTGAGAAAAGGTAAAGTGAGAAGAGCGAAACTATACTACTTAAGAGGTAGAAAAGGAAAAGCAGCTAGAATTAAAGAAAAACTTTAATCCTCGCTCACCAAAATATTTAAAGGGTCCCGATCTATCAATCGGGACTTTTTTTGTTTCTAGTTTTGTGGACTTAATCTGATAATTCACGTATTCCGAATAGCGAATGAATATCACCTTTTACAAATACCAAGGCACTGGCAACGACTTCGTGATGATCGACAACCGCGAAGGAATATTCACACACGACACCTCATTAGTGGCAAAAATGTGCGATCGTAAATTCGGCATTGGAGCTGACGGCCTCATACTCATCGAAAATCATGAATCTCTTGATTTCGAAATGGTGTACTTCAATGCAGACGGCAGTCAAAGCTTATGTGGGAATGGCAGCAGATGCGCCGTAGCATTCGCCAATTTTCTAGGCGTGATCGGAAATCATACAAAATTCTTAACCATAGATGGTGAATACGAAGCTGATATAAAAGAAGGAATCGTTCATTTACACATGCGGGATCAGAATTGTCCAGAGAAGTTTAATTCGCACTATTTCCTCAACAATGGTTCGCCTCACCATATAGAATTTGTAAAAGACGCAAACAAACAAAATGTTTATGCTCAGGGAGCTGAAGTACGGTATTCTGATACCTACAAACCAGACGGCACGAATGTCAACTTTGTTGAATTAAAAGCAGAGAATACGATCTTCGTTCGCACATACGAAAGAGGTGTTGAAGACGAGACTTTGTCCTGTGGCACAGGCATCACTGCTTCTGCGCTCGCTGCAGCCGACAAAGGATTGAAGAGTCCAATTGCTATTGAAGCCAAAGGCGGGAAACTAGAAGTTCGTTTTGAACAAAAAAATGATACTTCCTTTACAAACATCTGGTTGATCGGCCCGGCTGAGCAAGTTTTTGTCGGTCAGTTTGACATATAAAAACCTTGCGGTTCATTTTTTGCTAATACCCCTCTCAGATTCACGTCTAGAACAAAAAAGAAATTAAATTTACCGATTCATTAAAAACGTAAATATTCATGTTAAATATTATTACAAAAGGCATAGCCAAAGTATTTGGAACGAAGGCTGACAGGGATTTAAAGGAGCTTTTGCCTTATGTGGATTTGATCAATGGTGAATATGAGAAATTAGCCCAAATTTCAGATGATGAGTTGAGAGGCAAATCTCAGGAACTTAAGGAAGAAATTGCTGCACATTTGAAGTCTATTGATGACGAAATGGCTGCATTGCACCAACAAGTAGAAGACAATCCTGAGCTTGATATTGTTGAAAAAGAAACCGTTTTTAATAAAATTGATGCGCTCGAGAAGCAAAGAGATGAGCAACTAGAAGAAAAACTTCTAGATATACTCCCAAGAGCATTCGCTATCGTAAAGGATACCGCTCGACGACTAACCGAAAATAAAAAATTGACCGTGCAGGCGACCATGATGGACAAGCAGCTTGCAGCCACCAAAGAGCACATTGAAATCAATGGCGAAACCGCTACTTGGCGCAATGAATGGAAAGCCTTCGGTCAAGACGTGGTTTGGAATATGGTTCATTACGATGTCCAGCTTCTTGGCGGCGTCGTACTACACCAAGGTAAAATCGCCGAGATGGCTACGGGAGAGGGTAAAACTTTAGTAGCTACGCTTCCTGCCTTCTTGAATGGATTATCTGGCCGAGGTGTTCACGTTATTACTGTAAATGACTACTTAGCCAAACGGGATGCGGAATGGAATGCGCCACTTTTCGAATTCCATGGATTGAAAGTCGATTGTATCGACAAGCACCAACCGAGTACTCCGCAGAGAAAAGCTGCATACGAAAGCGACATTATTTACGGTACTAACAATGAGTTTGGTTTTGACTACCTAAGAGACAATATGGCCCGTCACCCAGACGAGCTGATGCAAGGCAAACACCACTTTGCTATGGTCGATGAGGTCGATTCTGTTTTGATTGATGATGCCAGAACACCATTAATCATCTCAGGTCCGATTCCTAAAGGTGACGAACATGAGTTCTACGAACTAAAACCAAGAATTAGCAAGTTGGTAGGTGCACAACGCAAGACCACTTCTCAATTCTTGAACGAAGCCAAGAAACTGATCGCAGAGGGTAATGAAAATGAAGGTGGGCTAGCGCTATTCAGGGCATTTAGAGGGCTCCCTAAATACAAGCCTTTGATTAAGTTTTTGAGTGAAACAGGCATTCGTCAGATTCTTCAAAAAACAGAAAACATTTATCTGGCAGATAATCAAAAGTTGATGCCAGAAGCTGACGAGCCTTTATACTTTACTATTGATGAAAAAACCAATGGCATCGAGTTAACAGACAAGGGAATTGATTTAATTACCGGCGAGGGAGAAGATCAAAACTTCTTTATTCTTCCTGATATTGGATTAGAGATTGCTCAACTAGAGCAAGACACTACTTTGAGTGAAAACGACATGCTTCACAAGAAAGAGGAGCTGATCCGTGACTATTCCGTAAAGGGGCAAAGAATCCACTCGGTGAACCAGTTGTTGAAAGCCTATACCCTCTTCGAAAAAGACACTGAATACATTGTAGTCGATGACAAAGTAAAAATTGTTGACGAGCAAACGGGTCGTGTGATGGACGGCAGAAGGTATTCTGACGGACTACACCAAGCAATCGAAGCTAAGGAAAATGTAAAGGTCGAAGACGCTACCCAAACGTATGCGACCATTACGTTACAGAACTACTTCAGAATGTACCACAAGCTGGCAGGTATGACCGGTACGGCGGAGACCGAAGCCGGTGAATTCATGGAGATTTACAAGTTGGACGTTATTGTAATCCCTACCAATCGTCCGATCCAAAGGAAAGACATGGAGGATAAGGTCTATAAGACCATCCGTGAAAAATTTAATGCAGTTGCTGATGAAATTGTAGAATTAACTCAAGCAGGTAGGCCGGTTCTTGTAGGTACCACTTCGGTAGAGATATCTGAATTGATCAGTAGAATGCTGACTATGAAGAACATCAAGCACCAAGTCTTGAATGCGAAGCAGCATGCAAAAGAAGCTGATGTAGTTGCGGAAGCTGGTAAGCCCGGTACCGTAACCATTGCCACCAACATGGCTGGTCGTGGTACGGATATTAAGCTTACCCCTGAATCTAAAGCTGCTGGTGGTTTGGCCATCATTGGTACAGAAAGACATGAATCCAGACGAGTAGACAGACAGTTAAGAGGTCGATCTGGTCGTCAAGGAGATGTGGGATCTTCTCAGTTTTTCGTTTGTTTGGAAGACAACTTGATGAGACTTTTTGGCTCGGATCGTATCGCCAGAATTATGGACCGTTTAGGTTTGGAAGAAGGCGAAGTGATTCAGCATAGCATGATTACCAAATCAATCGAAAGAGCTCAAACCAAAGTAGAAGAAAACAACTTCGCTACGCGTAAAAACCTCCTAGAGTATGATGATGTCATGAACTCGCAACGTGAGGTAATCTACGCTAGAAGAAAGAATGCACTCTACGGTGAAAGATTGGACCTTGATATCCTAAACATGCTTTATGATACGGCCGATGATATCGCAGCCAATGCCAAGGCCTCTGGTGACTTTGACAGCTTGAAGCTAAACTGCTTGGGTATTTTAGGCATGGACTCTAAAATGGATCAGGATGGCTTTGCCAGTCAAAGTGCAGAGCAATTAGGTGAAAAATTGTATCATGAAGCGTTGGATGCCTACCACGCTAAAAACAAGATGGTGCGTGAAAGAGCATTGCCTGTACTGAAAAACATACAGTTGACTAGAGGAGCCACTGTTAAAGAAGTTCAGATTCCATTTAGCGATGGTAAAAAACAAATCGGCGTAGTAGCTGGGTTAGAAAAATCTATTGAAACTGAAGGTCGTGAGATGATCAAGGCTATGGAGAAAATGATCGCTTTGGCAATCATTGACCAGAGTTGGAAAGAGCACTTACGTGAAATGGATGACTTGAAGCAGTCTGTAAGAATGGCCGTGCACGAGCAAAAGGATCCATTGCTGATCTATAAATTCGAGGCTTTTGAAATGTTCAAACAATTCCTAGCAAGAGTAAATGAAGACACGGTTTCTTTCTTGACTAAAGCAGAAATTGCTGTACAAGAGCCCGATGAGGTCCAGGAAGCACGTCAGCAAAGAGCCGCTCAAAACTATAGTGAATCTAAAGCAGACAGTGGGTCAGCATTAGCAGCGAACAATCGCACAGCACCTGTGGAAAAAACAGCTCCAATCAAGTCGGAAAAAGTATATGGCCGTAACGATCGAGTAACTGCGCAATATGCTGATGGATCGTTGAAAGAAGATGTGAAATTCAAAAGTGTAGAGGCAGACGTGGCGCAGGGAAAATGTGTAATTGTTGAAAGTTAAGTCCTGACTTTGTACCTTGAGTTATTGATCAGTTATTTTAAATTTCGTATTTTGAAAACCATTGCATCAAAGTTAACCTTCGTGTTTCCAATAGTCACTATTGCTACCCTTCTGCAGTTTTGTGCTCCTACAGCATCTACAAGTACGAGCCCCGCAGTATATGAAGAAGATTTATCGATCTATCGACCTTCTTATACGCTGGAGGAAGAATCAACGACTGAGGAAACTTCATCGGAAGAAGCCATTGCACCGACGGTAGAATATGTCACGCCTACGAATGACATCAAAGCCGAATTGGATACAGTCTTATACAGAATCAAAAAGTCTCGAGAAAACATTCAATATGTGGATGGCTATTCGATTCAGCTTTATTCTGGCAACAACAGAGACAAAGCCAATCAAGTGAAGGTTAAAACATACGAAGTGCTAGAAGATCAGCGTCCTAGAGTGAGCTATGACCAACCCAACTACAAAGTGCGCGTTGGGGAATACTATTCACGATTGGAAGCAAATACAGATTTTGTTACACTGCAAAAACACTTTTCAAGAGCCGTATTGGTACCAGTAAAAATTAAAATTGAAGAGTAATCCATTTGTCATTCCTTCAATTAAACTGACGCTCCTTTAGATAGATTTTAAAAAACTCTAACTGTCCCAAATAGGCTCAATCAACTTGGTGAATTTCATTAAATTACCAAAAATTCATCCATGGCGCTACTAGATAAAATAAAGACCCTTTCTGTTTCTCTTCACAAGGAAACCATCGCCAACAGGCATCATTTGCACGCCAACCCAGAGCTTTCATTTCAGGAAACTGAAACAGCCAAATACGTGATTGCTCAACTTGAAAAATTTGGTGTAAAATATAAATCAGGCATTGCAGGCAACGGAATTGAAGCAATTATTGAAGGCAAGAACCCGAGCAAAAAAGTAATTGCCTTGAGAGCAGACATGGATGCGCTGCCAATCTTCGAAGACACAAACA
Source organism: Reichenbachiella sp. (assembly GCF_033344935.1). Classification (NCBI taxonomy): domain Bacteria; kingdom Pseudomonadati; phylum Bacteroidota; class Cytophagia; order Cytophagales; family Reichenbachiellaceae; genus Reichenbachiella; species Reichenbachiella sp. The sequence continues at coordinate 4,625,152 of NZ_JAWPMM010000001.1, forward strand.
AGCCTTACAAATCAAAAAACGAAGGTGTGATGCACGCTTGTGGTCATGATGTGCACACCTCCTCTTTGCTCGGCACAGTAAATATTCTGAATCAGGTAAAAGATGATTTTGAAGGTACGATCAAGTTTATCTTCCAACCTGGAGAAGAAGTGTTTCCAGGAGGAGCTTCTTTGATGATCAAAGAAGGCATTCTTGAAAACCCTAAACCTCATGCGATCATTGGGCAACATGTAATGCCATTGGTTCCTGTTGGTAAGGTAGGGTTTCGAAAAGGCATGTACATGGCTAGTGCGGATGAATTATACGTCACCGTTACGGGCAAAGGCGGACATGGCGCTTTGCCGGAACACAATGTAGACCCGGTAGTGATCGCTTCTCACATCATCATCGCGCTCCAGCAAGTGGTCAGTAGAATGGCGGCTCCTAAAATCCCAAGTGTATTGAGCTTTGGCAAAGTACAAGCCATGGGTGCGACAAACGTGATTCCAAACGAAGTGAAAATTGAAGGTACTTTCAGAACGCTAGACGAAATTTGGAGGAAGGAAGCGCACATCAAAATGAAGAAAATGGCTGAAGGCATGGCTGAATCTATGGGAGGTTCGTGCGACTTCAATATCCAGGTAGGTTATCCTTTCTTGAAAAACGAGCCAGAGCTTACAGAACGCGCCAGACAAGCCGCCATTGCATACTTAGGAAAAGAAAATGTAGTGGATTTGGACATCTGGATGGCTGCAGAAGATTTTTCTTACTACTCTCAGGAAGTAGATGCTTGTTTTTACCGATTGGGTACACGAAATGAAGAAAAAGGTATCGTGTCGGGTGTGCACACCCCTACATTTGACATTGACGAAGACGCTTTATCACACGGTCCAGGACTTATGGCTTGGCTGGCCATTAATGAGTTAAACGCTCAATGACAATGGACAGAAAGCTTATTGGTAAAACTTTAGGCCCTGCCTCATTCATTATTATTTATTTCCTCCTGCCCTTAGAAGGCTTAAGCCCTGAAGGCAGAGCTGTTTTGGCTACGACTGCGTGGGTTGGCATCTGGTGGATGACTGAAGCCATCCCGATAGAAGCGACTGCTTTATTGCCCATGGTCCTATTCCCGGTTACAGGGGCTATGGACATGAAGTCTACCACATTCCCATACGCCCACCCTTTGATCTTTCTTTTTCTGGGCGGATTTATGATTGCCATAGCCATTGAAAGGTGGAATCTCCATAAACGTATAGCCCTAAATATTATCTCTTTTTTGGGGTCTAATCCCAGTCGTCTGATTCTTGGATTTATGATCGCTACTGGTTTTTTATCTATGTGGATATCCAATACAGCCACGACTTTAATGATGATACCCATTGGGCTATCTGTTATTGCCAATTTAGATGAAAATAAAAACTTCTCTAAAGCACTACCATTGGCCATCGCTTACTCAGCTTCTATTGGTGGAATGGCCACTTTAATAGGCACACCGCCCAACATTGTATTCGCAGGTGTCATCAAAGACACTTTTGGCGTAGAGGTCAACTTCCTAGAATGGATGATGATAGGTCTCCCTTTCTCTATCCTGATGATTTCAATTACCTGGTGGGTCATTACGAAATACTCATTTAAAATCTCATCAGATATGAATATTTCCAATTCCGGTATTCAGGAAAAACTGGCCGAATTGGGGAAAATGAGCACCGAAGAAAAAAGGGTATTGGCTGTGTTCGCATTTACAGCATTTTGTTGGATTTCGAGAACGCACTTGCTCAATCCATTAATACCCGGGTTGAATGATACAACCATAGGCATTTTTGGAGGGCTTTGCCTATTCCTAATTCCGAATACTGAAGGAGGCAAATTACTGAATTGGCAATTGATGAATAAAGTGCCTTGGGGAGTTTTGGTATTATACGGGGGAGGACTATCCATCGCCAATGCTGTGGCCAAGACCGACTTAGCGTCATGGATTGGCGACTTGCTAAATCATTGGGGAAATTTAGAGCTTGTTCTCTTGATTTTACTTATCGTAGCTGCTGTCAATTTCATGACAGAGATCACATCCAATATTGCTACTGCTAGCATGGTATTACCAATTTTAGCCGCATTAGCCGTATCCATTGGTGCTCACCCCTATTACCTAATGGTAGGTGCTATTTTAGCCGCCTCGTGTGCTTTTATGCTACCTGTAGCCACGGCTCCCAACGCTATCGCCTTTAGCGCTGGAACCATAAGAATGCAGGATATGATTAAAGTTGGTGTACTCTTAAATATTCTCTCCATTCTTTTAATCACATTCGTGGTGTATGTGGTCATGCCGATCGTATGGACCTTAGATATTTCTCTGTTTTTATCTTCGATCAAGTAATCCTTCGTCTAAACGATATCCTTTATATTTATGCCATAAACGACAGTATAGCAAGTGGATATATTAAAGATTACTAAACTCAAGGAGACTTTCACGGAATACATTCGTGTAAAATTCGAACTATTCAAACTAGACCTAACAGAGCACCTTTCCAATGTATTGGCGCAGATGATAGCCTATCTGGTTATTTTAGTTATTTCTGGTTTGATGGTTACTTTCTTAAGTATAGCGCTGGCACATTATCTCAATTCATTCTTTGAGCAGGAAGCCATTGGATATTTAATCGTAGCAGGGATTTATTTATTGTTCTTACTCTTGGTATTCTTCCTTTTGAAATCAGGAAAACTGAAAACTTTCTTCGAAACTAAATTGATGGAAAACATTTCTAAAGAAAAATCAAATGAAGAAGAATAGTAGCCAATTGATTCCATCGAAAAGAGAAGAACTTTTATCAAAGGAGCGCCAATTGATGGCTGAATTGGAAGGCGAGGCTAACGAAGTTGAGTCAAAATTAGAGAGCACCTTAAAAACACTTGCCGTGATAAGTGCTGGAGTTATAGCCGCAACTATTTTGTATAAACTAGTTGCTCCAGAGACCAAAACTAAAGAAGGCAAAAAGAAAAAGGTCAAAGTAGCTGCCAGTAAGCCATCGGCTATTACTGCATCAGTGATCTCAATGGCCCTTCAGAAATTAATACCACTAGCGATACAAAAATTCACACAAGCCAACAGCAAAAAAACTGAAAATGAAAAAGCTGCTGAATCAACTTCAAGATAAAAAGTCTAATCAGCTTAAATCTCTAGCCGTACTCATCGACCCGGACAAGTCCACCGATCTAGGGAAGCTGATGCGGCTTATTAATCTTTGTGTAGAAAATAAAGTGGATTACCTATTGGTAGGTGGCAGCTTGATGACCAACGACAATTTTTCCAGAGTGGTTTCTGTTATCAAGTCGAATTGTCAAATACCCGTGATCATATTTCCTGGCAATCACATCCAAATAGATTCAAATGCTGATGCCATTTTTCTGTTGTCATTGATTTCAGGAAGAAATCCTGATTTCCTTATTGGCCAGCATGTGCTTGCCGCTCCAGTACTAAAGAAAAGTAAATTAGAAATCATCCCCATGGGTTATATGCTTGTGAACTCAGGTGCGCCTACTTCAGCCAGCTACATGAGCAATACAGTACCTCTCCCATCCAACAAACCTACAATTGCTGCCTGTACTGCTATGGCGGGTGAAATGCTAGGCATGCAAACGATTTACTTGGATGCAGGTAGTGGCGCTGAAGACCCCATTCCTCAGAAGCTTATTTCCACTGTCGCTAGATCTATTGAAGTGCCACTTGTAGTAGGAGGTGGATTAAATTCGATCAGTAGAGTGAACAAGGCACTAGAAGCTGGTGCCGACATGATTGTGATTGGAAACGCAATTGAAAAAGAGGAAAACTTTTTAATTCAGGTTTCAGACAGGATCAACGCTATCAACGAAAAATTAGACGTTCATTAGGGTCTCTCTCCTTCTCATTTTCCCCGCAGGTATACCAAACATCATTTTAAATCTTCTACAAAAATAGGCTGTATCCTTGTACCCTACTTCTTTGCCAATTTCTCTGATGCTCTTTTTGGTTGTCCGTAGCATATTTACGGCCATTTCCATACGCTGATATTCGATATAATCCTGTGGATTGATACCAGTCAGCATTTTGAAGTACTGCCCAACGTAGTCTTCTGATACGTTCGCTACATTGGCCAATACTTTATTAGATAAATCCTCTTGTAAATTATCTTTGATAAAGGAGAAAATATCAATTAATCTAGGATCCTTGAAGTAGGTAGAATTAGTAGCCAATTGCTCGACAAATAATCCTTTGTTGAGAATATGCCTAATCAATTCCACCACGAGGTGATCCGTTTCCAAATTCACCACTCTAGCTTTACCAGGGGTATTTGAATAAATTTCAGTTACAATCAGCTTTACCAATGAAATCAGATTGTGATTGCCCTTTATCACGAAGGCTGGGATATCCAATGAAGCAAAGAAATTAACGGTATCAAAAACCTTAGCCTCAAAGTTGATCATGGTGATATTCTCATGTTCAGGCATTGGGTTGAATTCCTCACTGGTCTGGAAAAATTTCTCCTTATTATTTATGAAGTCATCATTAGACAGGTTCATAGAGTTGCCACTCCCATAGGACAATCCCACCATTTTCCCGCCGGGAACGAATAGGATTTCATTCTCCTTTACAAGCTCCTTTTCCTTCCCAAATCTCACCTCTCCTTTGTGCACATAGATGAACACATTTTCTACATCATAATAGTTTTCAACCGTGAGTGGTTGTAAAATATTAATATTCTTAGCTGAGATGAATCTTACGGATAGAGATTCAATGATCTTATTGTAGTCCTCCATTGAATTATTTCGGAGTAGCCTTTCGAATCAGGCTAATTTCCATTGGTATTATTGTATAAATCTAATATAATGTATAATAAATACAAAGATTATAAATAAATTAATACCAGAGGACTATTTATACTATTTTAATATCTCTCGAGCAATTACGATTTTTTGGATCTCTGAAGTGCCTTCATAAATCTGCGTAATCTTGGCATCACGCATCAATCTTTCTACATGAAACTCCTTCACAAATCCGTAGCCACCATGCACTTGAACCGCCTCAACGGTAGTTTCCATTGCAACCTTAGAGGCAAATAGCTTCGCCATTGCCGCCTCCTTTACGAAGTCTTCTTTTCTATCTTTTTTAGCTGCGGCTTGTAGGCACAAGAGACGAGCGGCTTCAATATTAGTCGCCATTTCTGACAATTTAAATTGAATGCCTTGGTGCTGACAGATAGGTTTCCCGAACGATTGACGCTCCTTAGAGTACTTCACCGCCAACTCCATGGCACCACTAGCAATACCTAAAGCTTGTGAAGCGATACCGATTCTCCCTCCGTTTAGTACTTGCATGGCTAGTGAAAAGCCAAAGCCATCTTCACCAATTCTATTTTCTTTTGGAACTTTTACATCTTGAAACATCAAAGAATGCGTATCAGATCCTCTTATACCCAACTTATTTTCTTTCGGCCCGATTGTGAAACCTTCCATTCCCTTTTCAACGATTATAGCATTGATTCCTTTATGCTTTTTCTCCACGTCGGTCTGAGCCATCACTATGTAAAAAGAAGCGCTACTCCCATTGGTAATCCAGTTTTTCGTGCCATTTAGCAGGTAATGGTCTCCCTTATCTTCTGCTGTTGTTCTTTGCGAAGTAGCATCCGATCCAGCTTCAGGTTCAGAAAGACAGAAAGCCCCAATACACTCACCAGTTGCTAACTTTGTTAAGTATTTCTGTTTTTGCTCCTCGGTACCAAATTTTTCCAATCCCCAGCAAACCAATGAATTGTTTACAGACATGACAACAGAACAAGAGGCATCTACTTTCGAAATTTCTTCCATGGCGAGAACATAAGATATGGTATCCATACCTCCTCCATTATACTTTGGATCAACCATCATTCCCATGAATCCCAGCTCGCCCATCTTTTTAATTTGCTCAGCAGGAAACTGTTGCTTCTCATCTCGCTCAATCACTCCTGGTAAAAGTTCTGTTTGAGCAAATTCTCTTGCTGCGTCTCTTACGGCTAATTGTTCTTCTGTCAATGCAAAATTCATTTTGGGATTTGTTTTAGTTGCAAAATATAATTCGTATTAATTTTACCATACAAATCATTATTCTGAATAATTATTATATGGCCACATTTTCAACATATTATTCTGAATTAAAATAGTATGTATGCATACAAATATATAAAAAAAGGACTTGAACAACGTTCAAATCCTTTACAATATCTTGTGCCTATTCGGCTTAGTCCCTGCTTCCTAAGAAAAGCATGACAAAATATAGTAACTGCGTAATAGCAGCTAAAGCTGCAACAACATAAGTCATAGCCGCCCAATGCAAAGCATCTTTGGCCATGTCATGCTCCTGGCTTGTCACTATTCCTCTTTGATCTATCCAAGCCAAGGCTCGTTTACTTGCGTCAAACTCAACCGGAAGAGTGACTAAGGAAAACAGAGTAATTACAAACTGAGCAGCTACAACCACCAAGAAAATAGTTTCTAAACCAAAAGAGTGCATGGCAAATCCGAAAAAGAACATGCCTATGAGTATGAAATTTAAAATCTTGGCACTCACATTTTGAATTGGCACCATCGCCGATCTAAATTCCAAGAAACTATATGCAGTGGCATGTTGCACTGCATGACCGCACTCATGTGCTGCTACAGCTGCAGCTGCCGCGCTTCGTCCACCATACACTTCAGGGCTAAGGTTGACAGTTTTGTTAGCTGGGTTATAATGATCGGACAGGTGACCTTCTACTGAAATGACTTGCACATCAGTAATTCCATTGTCACGAAGCATCAACTCAGCAATCTCTCTACCAGACAGACCTGACTGCAAGCCAATCTGAGAATACTTCTTAAACTTGCTTTTGAGCTTGTTGCTGACATAGAGTCCAACAACAAAAAAGACTAAAAATATGATCAACATTTATTTATAATTTAATAGTTCAATTTACCTCATTACACTTTACGATTCGAACGCCATTTCTGTTTTTCTTTTTCGGTTGACGAATACAGTTCCTAGTACACTCAACCCACCAAAGAGCAAAATGCAAATCAACTGCGAAGTATGCAATAGCGTCGCAAAAAATAAGCCAGTCGTGGCTTCTATTCCATAAATAATTAACACGCCACTAACCAAAGTATGATAAGCCCCAATGCCACCTTGCACCGGCATGGCCATGGCCACTCCAGCAGCTGCCAATATTGACAACCCCGCTCCAAAGCCTAATACAGAAGTTTCCGAAATGGAGAAGAAAATCACATAGCTCATAAGGTAGTAGAAAACCCAAATCCCAATAGTGGAAACTACAAAACCACCGATGTTCTGAACTTTTCGAATAGAAAGCAACCCATTGACAATGTCGGTTAATACGCGATGAATTTTTTGAAGCAAACTATTTTCAAACTCATGCTCAAGAATTTTTTTCAATATTAAAATTCCAATAACTCCTAAAAAAATAAGCGTACTAGCAATTAGAATTATATTCATCGTATGGTCTACTTGCGTATCCCAGCCGACGGCTGTAATAAAAAACTCATATACACGATCGAACTCAATAATAAAGTCCAGCAGGATGAGTGACAAAAGGATTAAGAAGTCTATTGTTCTTTCTGTAATCACTGTTCCAAAAGAAATACTCATTGGAATTTTTTCACTCCTTTTCATCACCCCACATCGCGTTACTTCTCCCAATCTAGGAAAGGCCAGATTTGCCAGATATCCAGTCATTACTGCCAAAAATGTTCTTCCATCAGATAGTTTCTCATACCCTAGAGGTTTGAGCATCAAATTCCATCTATATGCACGAAGCCAATGGCTCATTAGGGAGAGTACGATGGATAGTATCACCCACCAATAATTCACTTCTGATATTTTATCCAGAAACTCATCGATGGAGACATTTCGAAAAGCAAAGTAGAACAGAACCCCTGCCAAAACGAGTGAAAAACTATATTTTACAACTGCTGAAATCTTCAATTTTCTTGTTTTATGTACAAATTATCTATCAGTCGGACACCTCCAACATAGGCCGCGATACAAATAGAAATGTTTAGGGCTTCTGAAAGCTCCTCTACCTTACTCATGGTGTCCGAATTAACGATATCCAGATATTCCAATTCAATACCCTCAATTTTCTCCAACTCTACTTTTGCAGAAGTCAATCCCGACAACACCTGCTCTCCAGCAAGAATCTTGGTCTTAACAGAGTCAATCACTCGGTATAGATTTGCAGCCACTACTGCCTCTCTCTCAGATAGTCTCAGATTCCTTGAAGACATGGCTAAACCACTCTTTTCTCTCACGGTCGGGACAGATACTATTTTTGATTGAATATTTAAATCCTTCACCAGTTTTCTTATCACCGCCAATTGCTGCAAATCCTTTTGTCCAAAAAAGGCCAAATCGGGCTGTGCAACATTCAATAGTTTTGAAACAACCACTCCCACTCCAGAAAAATGACCAGGCCTAAAAGCACCTTCCAAGAGATTCTCAAGTTGGCCAAAGTTAATGGTGATTGTCTTCTCTTGATCAGGATACATTTCATCGACTGATGGGATAAAAACCACATCACACCCGACCATGGTCAGCAATTCCAAGTCTTTCTCTAATTGTTTCGGGTATTTCAACAGGTCATCAGGGTTATTGAACTGCGTCGGATTCACAAAAATGCTACAAACCGTCAGGTCGCAAGCTCGAACAGATTCTTTCACTAATTCAGCATGCCCTTCATGAAGTGCTCCCATGGTTGGGACTAAACCAATAGACATCCTTTCTGCTCTCTTTGAATCCAAATAGTGTCGGAGTTCAACTATACTGTCAATTATTTCCATTATTTCCTGCTACTCAGCCAACTATATCCGTCTAAACTCCATTTCTCTGTTGAAAATGATTCAAAAATAGTGTAATTTTGTGGTCATTTTGAAATTATCAAACTAAAAACACGGTTTATGTCAAAGTACAAAATACTATATGTGGCGAGTGAAATTAATCCTTTTCTACAAACCACAGAAGTAGCCGATTTTGTGAGAGCGTTGCCTCAGGCAATGCAGGAGAGGGGAATGGAAATTAGGATATTGGTTCCAAGGTTTGGATTGATCAATGAAAGAAAAAACCGACTGCATGAAGTCGTAAGACTCTCGGGTATAAACATTGCCGTAGGTGATGAAGAAAAGCCGCTAATCATTAAGGTGGCCTCCATTCCAAACGCCAAACTTCAGGTATATTTCATAGATAACGAAGACTACTTTCATAGAAAATCAGTCTTTTTCGATAAAGAAGAGAATTTTCACGCCGACAATGACGAACGTGCCATTTTCTTCTGTAAAGGTGTATTAGAAACAGTTAAAAAATTGGGATGGTCACCAGATATCGTTCATTGTAATGATTGGATGACTAGCTTGATCCCACTTTATTTGAAAACTACGTATAAAAACGACCCAATCTTCAAGGATTCTAAGTCTGTTTTTACTTTATACGATAACGAATTTGAACACAAATTCGAAGGCGACCTCATCAACAAAGTAATGATGATGGACATAGAAGAGAGTATGCTAGAGCACCTCAACACAAAAGATTTCGAAGGTTTTGTAAAGCTAGGCATCGAATATGCTGATGCTGTCATTAAGTCTAAGAATGAGACGAACAAAATCATAGACAAATTGATATCTTCGGCGCCGAAAGACAAAAAAGTAGAAACCATTCAAAAAGACGACAACTTTTTAGACTCCTATTATAATTTATATAATGAACTTGTTGGATAAAAACTGGTATGGGTTATTGATACTCGTAGCCCTAACCATTTTTTCGTGTGAAGATGCCCATGACATTGGCTTGGGACTGGATCCGGAGGGTCTAAGGCTTAAAGTTTTATATACAGAAATCCCATTGGAAGCATCTAATGTGCGCATTGACAGTATTAGAACGAGCAACGACGTAAGGTTGTTGATTGGTAAAAATTCTAATCCAATTTTTGGAACGACCACTAGCACTGCATATTCAAGATTGACTTTTCTTACAGCAATTCCAAGCAGCTCTATTTATGATGATGACTTAACGGATTACGGCCAGGATCCCATTGTGTATGACTCGATCGTCTTTAACATGGATATTAAAAAAGTCCATTCTAATGACATTTTACCAAGTCAATCATTTGAGATCTATCAAGTGGAAGACACCTTATTTGCCGGAGCCTTTTATCTGTCAGACTTTAACATTCCCTATAACTCCTCCGCATCAGAGGGCTCTTTTAGTTTTAACTTAAGCGAATCAGAAATAGGCTATTTGGAAGACGACAGCACCTATTTACTCTCTTTTCGACTTAATGACTCAATGGGAGAAAAAATGATGGCGTATGTAAAAGATGCAAGCATCAGTCTTAACGCATCTACTTGGTATGATTACAAAGGTATTGCCATAGTTCCAGATCCTGCAAACACAGCCCTCATCGGCATTAGCCCTAATGATTCCACCTCAATTAAGGTACATTATCATATACAAGATTTTTATGAGGAAAGTGGCATTGTTAAAGATTCCTTATTTCAGGATTCACTAACATTAGATTTAACCTTAGGAGGCAGCGGTTTATACTATTCTCAAATATCTACTGATAGGGGCGGATCCTTAATGATGGCCGAGAATGGAGATTACAATAAGTTTTTAGTCAATGATGGAAACGTATACTTGCAACCAGCTAGTGGCATTTTTCCTAAAGTAGATTTAACTGCTTTGACCGATTTTTTCAATGAGAATCCAAATATTCAAGTCAATAGGATGGAGTTTGCTATTGAAACTCAGGAAAATACAGATTTCTATAATAACGCGTCAAATTTGAGGTTTATGTTCGTTGACAATGAAGACGGCTCAAAAATTAATTCTCAAGGATTGGTTGCAAATCAGTTGATTAATACCGCAATCCTTACGGACAACGGATATTTATCAGGCACATCTGAAGTCTTAACCACTGAACTTGACAATACAACGCTTACCTATCAAGGAATCCCTACATTTTTTGGCCAATTGGTTGAAAACAAAACACTTGAAATAGATCATGCGATTCTAATGCCAACGGACATCACCACTCCTGATTTTTCCGTATTTGATGAAAAAAATGGGTTTAGAATAAAACTTTATTATACTCTTCCTGAATAAGAACCTATGTGCGGAATAGTTGCTTACATTGGCCATCAAGAGGCCTTCCCTTTGATAATTAAAGGACTTAAAAGACTTGAATATAGAGGGTATGACAGTACTGGTATTTCAGTACACGATAATGGCCTTAAGATTTATAAAAAAGCTGGCAAAGTAGCCGAATTGGAGGCATCCGTAGAAGGGGTCAGCATAAACGGATCCATTGGCATTGGCCACACCAGATGGGCAACCCACGGTGAACCAAATGACAAAAACGCCCACCCACACTTTTCTGCCAATAAGTCTTTGTCAATCATACACAATGGCATCATAGAAAACTATGATACCATTAAGGAACAGCTCCTTTCAAAAGGATACACCTTTCAAAGTGATACCGACACAGAGGTATTAATCACTTTTATTGAAGACATTAAGAAACAAAATGGCGGTGACCTGGAACAAGCCGTGAGATCAGCACTCCATGCCGTTGAAGGCGCCTATGCTATTGTAATTCTAAACGAAGAGAATCCTGACCAGCTCATAGCGGCGAGAAAAGGCAGCCCCATGGTACTTGGTGTAGGCAACAAAGAATATTTCATCGCTTCTGATGCTACTCCTATCATAGAGTACACCAATGAAGTGGTCTATCTAAAGGACAGAGAAATTGCTATCGTCAATCGAGAGGATTTCAGAATTACCAATATCGATGATGTAGAACAAACACCTTACATCCAAAAGGTAGAAATGAAGTTGGAAGAGCTTGAAAAAGGAGGCTACGAGCACTTCATGCTCAAGGAAATTTTCGAACAACCCAATTCTATCGCAGATAGCATGCGTGGGCGCCTCGATGCAGTCAATGGCAACCTGACCCTTGGCGGCATCTATGAGTACTCTCAAGCCCTTATTAATGCAAGGCGAATCATCGTTTTAGCCTGTGGCACCTCTTGGCATTCGGGATTGGTAGCTGAATATCTATTCGAAGAATATTGCAGAATACCTGTAGAAGTAGAATATGCTTCAGAATTCAGGTATAGAAATCCTGTTATTCACGAAGGAGACATCGTCATTGCGATTTCTCAATCCGGTGAAACAGCAGATACGTTGGCAGCCATTGAATTAGCCAAATCTAAAGGTGCCATTATTTTAGGCATAGTAAACGTAGTAGGATCATCCATCTCTAGGGTGACTCACGAAGGGGCCTACTTGCATACAGGACCAGAAATTGGCGTGGCAAGTACAAAAGCCTTTACCGGACAACTATCTGTTCTTACTATGATTGCTTTAAAAGTAGCGTATCAAAAAGGAACGATAACACAAACCCGATTCAAGGAATTACTTATTGAACTCTCAAATATTCCAGGAAAAATAAAGGAAGTACTCGATAATAATAGTGAGGTTGAAAAAATTGCTGAACGATTCAAAGACGCCAAAAACTTCATTTATTTAGGGCGAGGTTATAATTTCCCAGTTGCTCTTGAAGGAGCGCTCAAGCTGAAAGAAATTTCTTATATCCACGCAGAAGGATATCCTGCTGCTGAGATGAAGCATGGCCCAATCGCTTTGATTGATGAGGAAATGCCGGTTGTATTTATTGCAACACGGGACAGCTCATACGACAAAGTAGTCTCTAACATTCAGGAAGTAAAAGCACGAAAAGGTGTAGTCATAGCCGTAGTCACTAAAGGTGACGCTTTGATACCTGCTCTGGCTGATTACATCATAGAAGTGCCAGCTTGCGAAGAGGCATTGATGCCTTTGGTATCGGTTATTCCTTTGCAATTGCTTTCTTATCACATCGCGGTGATGAGAGGTTGTAATGTGGACCAGCCAAGAAACTTAGCCAAATCTGTAACTGTAGAATAACATGCACAAAATCATTAACACCTGTTGGATTATGTTAATAAAGTTTGTGCAGGAATAATAAAGACTGTGCAGAAATAATAAAGTTTGTGCATCCCAGTGACTTCTTTTGCCTTAAGAGAATTCAAAATTTGAATTTTCAATCATGAAGGACAAAACCCGCATCAGACAATTACTTCATTATTTTCATGAAAACTACAATTTAAAATTGCACGGAAGAGGTTTGCCTCAGATAATGTTTCATCTAAACGGTTGATGGTTTCCTAATATTCTTTGATTTGTACTGGATCAACCAATACCTTTTTATAGGCTTCAATGGTCCAACTGGATTTATTGTACATCGAGCTTGCTACTTCTTGCGGCCAATTTACTTGAACTGTGTAAAATTACCCCGTGTCACTAAAAAGCTCTAACAGGCCTTTCCTTTTTTTGCAAATGCAACTTCCTTTACATTTTAAGCCCAAAGATAGTCGTTTCAATTCGAGGACAAGGAGACCAAAGGTGTCGAATTACCCTATTAGGCTTCTACACTAAAATTGGATAAATCCGTAACAGTTACATACTTGAGGGTCTTTCCAGTCTTAGAGGGCTCTGAAGTGTAGATGAGACAAAATCCGCAATAGCCTGTTTATAAGTTAGTTAACCAATTCTATGGTCAAATTGAAAAATCCTGCGTCAATTAATTCATGAATATGAGTTGTGCTGCGAGAGCTGTGCATTAAACCTGCATGAAAGATGCCCCTTTTGGGTATCCTAAAATTTTAGATATTCATGTTGTTTTAGATAGATCTTGAAGGATAGATTAGATGAAAAGTTCAGTATCATAACTTTCAGGTACTTGCCAAATTTGTTTTTTATGGATTGAACCTGCGGAACAAAGATTGGCCAACTGCTAAACGTTATTTAAGGTAGTGTAAACTAAACTTTTTCAATCTCAAATCCCGCGTTGATAACTGCGTCAACTACGGTTTTTTCATCACCACTTTCTAGCTTTACCTCCAAGATTTTATTGGGATTTTCGATATCGACCTTCCAGGACTCAATATTGTCTAATTCGTTCAAGTGAGGTGTCACTGACTTTAGACATCCCCCACAATTTATATTGGTTTTAAATTTTATCGTTTCCATTATTATCTATTTATTTGTTGTACATTTTTTATAAATCAAATTTCCAAGGTCTTCGATAGTGAAGCACTATTGATTTTTAGGGCTTTAGTAAAATTGCCAGCTCGTTCCTTTTCCTAAAAAGCATATATACATTCAAGTTTGCCACCGCTACTCCTGGTATAATACCCGGTAAGTCAACGGCCAGGTGAAATGCTATAATGCCAAAACTAATAGGGAATAAAGCCAACAAAGAAAGGTTTGTAAACCTGTTGGTCAACAATGAAAGTCCAACCAACATTTCTATAATGCCTACTGTAGGAAGTATGAACTTGTTTGCCATTAGTCCCATGAAAGCATTCATCAAGGTTTCTGTCATAACATGACCATGGGGCATAAATTCTAAAAATTTATCAGATCCGAATGCAATAAGTGCAACTCCAAATATGACCCTGACTCCAGTATTAATTTTTGTTCTCATAATTTTTTTGTTTTATTTTTATTTTATTTATCGATTTGGTTTTTCAATCTTAGACTGTTGGAGACTACAGAAACTGAACTCATTGCCATGGCCGCTCCTGCTATCATGGGATTTAATAGAAATCCAAACAATGGGAATAGCGCACCAGCAGCTACCGGAATGGCTATCACATTGTAAATAAATGCCCAAAATAAATTCTGCCTTATAGTGCGTATGGTGGCCTTGGAAAGAGTAATGGCCCGAGTGATTTGCAGCAAGTCTGAGTGCATCAATGTAATACCGGCACTTTCCATAGCAATATCTGTCCCACTACCCATAGCAATACCAATATCTGCCTGAGCCAACGCATGAGAATCATTGATTCCATCACCTGCCATTGCTACTATTTTACCCTGACTTTGAAGATCAGTGATAAAAGCCCCTTTGTCCGCTGGCTTGACTTGAGCTTGATAATTATCTATTCCAACCTGATTTGCAATAGCCTCAGCAGTTTCCTGGTTATCCCCTGTTAGCATGTGGATTTCGATCCCCATTTTTTTAAGGGTGTGAATTGCTTGTTTTGAAGATTCCGTGATATTGTCCGCAATAGCCATTACTCCAAGTACTTCATGATGGTCAGCAAACAAAACGACGGTTTTTGCCTGACTCTTCAGTTCACTCGCCAAGGTTTGTAGTTCTGTGCTGAAATCAATGTTATTATCCAGTACTAGCTCATCATTCCCAATAAAAAACCACTCATCTTCATATTTGGCTTTCGCCCCTTGACCAGTGATACTTTGGAATGATGTTATATCGACCGGCTTGCTTCCATTCTTTCTTAAGTGTTGTGCAACAGCCTCGGCAATGGGATGCTCTGATTTGGATTCAATAGTTAGTAGTATGTCTTCGAACAGTTCTTTGCCAGAGTTGTTTTTCCAATTAACATCAGTCACTTGAGGTTTACCCTGAGTAATTGTACCTGTTTTATCTAATACCAATGCATTAGTCTTATAGGCCACTTCCAGAGCTTGTGCATCTTTGATCAATATTCCCTGCTCTGCACCTTTGCCGATTCCAACCATTAACGCTGTGGGTGTAGCCAAGCCTAAAGCACAAGGGCATGCAATGATCAGCACAGTGATCAATGTCACGAAGGCATATGTGATTGAAGGATCCGGCCCAAGGAAGTACCACATGAAGAATGTAAGCAACGCCAATCCAATTACTATCGGCACAAATACTCCTGCCACCTTGTCTACCAGTTTTTGAATGGGTGGCTTACTCGCCTGTGCAGATTTCACCAACTGAATGATCTGTGCTAAGAGTGTTTCTCCACCCACCTTATTGGCCAGTATTTGCAAACTACCTTTTTGATTTACAGTACCTGCATAGACTTGTTCCCCCTTAAGTTTATGTACCGGAATAGGTTCTCCGGTAATCATACTTTCATCAATATAGGAGTCACCACGCTTGACTTTACCGTCTACGGGGATTTTATCTCCGGGCTTCAGCAATATTAGCTCTCCTTTCACCACCTCACTTATAGGAATGGATATTTCCTCACCATTTCTGAAGACCACTACCTGCTTAGGCTGTAAACCCATCAATTTTTTTATAGCGGACGATGTTTTCCCCTTGGCACGTTCTTCAAGATACCTCCCCAGGAGTATTAGAGTCACTATAATTACCGCAGACTCATAATAAACATGGGGTGTAATACTGTGGTCAAGGAAAAATTGTGGATAGATTGTATTGAAAAAACTAAATACAAAAGCCACACCTGTACTCAGAGCAACTAGTGTATCCATATTGGATGAAAAGTGTTGTAATTTTTTCCAGGCGTTTAAGAAAAACTCCGAGCCACTCCAAAACAGTACAGGGGCAGAGAGTACAAGCATGATCCAATTTTCATAAGGAACCTGCCCCATAAAAAACATGGCCATTACAAAAACAGGGCTGGAAAGCACCACCGCAAAAATTAGTTTTGATTTAAGCTGCTCAAGCCTTTTGTCCTCTTTTTGATCCAGGACTTCCTGCTGTTCAGCCTCATCTCCGGTCAGAATTTCATATCCTATTTCTAGTGCCTTGCTTTTGATCTGGTCAAGAGCAATAATTCCTGTGTCAAAGGTCAAAGCCACTGATTTATTGGGATAATTCACTGATATCTCACGAATACCTTCACTTGGTTTCAGATAAGATTCAAGACTTACAGCACATGATGCACAGGTCATCCCAACAACACCATAACTTTCTTTTACTACTGCATCTATTTCTTCTTCAGCTTTCATGTCCATAATACTTCACTTTGTATAAAAGCAAAGGTATCGGTGGTTCTAGGACAACTTGTTATGCAATTTTTGTAAAGGTTTATGAGATTATTGGGTAGCTACCTTGTCAAGGGGTAATCTCTCTTTTGTTGTAAGCTTCCTAAATTCTGAAGGTGACATGCCTGTCACTCTTCTAAACTGCCCGGAAAGGTATTGAACACTGCTGTAATCCAGTTTGTAAGATATTTCACTTAGCGTCAATTCATCATAGATGAGAAGCTCTTTTACCTTTTCGACTTTTTGCAAAATCAGATATCGCTCAATAGTGACATTTTCGACAGAAGAAAATAAGTTGCTTAAGTAACTATAATCTTTGCCGATTCTCTGTTCCAGATAATGAGAAACATTCTGATTTATCGTTATTTCAGGGTTGTGAATAAGATCAATGATAGCGGTTTTTATGTGTTCTATGAGCTTGCTATTACTATCCTCCAATAATTCAAATTCTCGATCCATGAGCACCTCACGGATTTGATCTAGCTGTATTAAGTTAACCTTCTCTGCAAGCTTCACTTCTCCAAGTTGGATATCCACCACCTCTATTCCCAACTGTGAAAGTTCCTCTCTTACCACTTGGATGCAGCGATTGCATACCATGTTTTTTATATATAAAATTTCTGACACCATACCTAAGTTTGAATATTCACAATGTACGAAAATCCCTGATTAAAAAATTTGCGAAATTCCAGAAATGAGTTACGAAATTTTTGTAGTAGCTACAATCGAATTCGAGGATTAAATCGTAAATCTTTATCGCAATATCATAAATGCCTAACTTGATTATTTCTCTTCTTACTACCTAAACAAGAATAATCATGGCGAACCTTCCCAAGACCCAGATGGTCACGCTTATTATCTGCAATGACTGTCAGCACGCATTTGTTACAGAAATGCCTTTGATAGAAGAGGTGCATCAAATAGTCTGTATTCACTGCGAAAGTGTAATGACGACCAACAAAGATCAATGTTGTGTCTATTGCTCTTATGGGTCTGAAAAGTACCCCAAGATGCAGCTCTGGGACATACTCAGAAGTTCTTTGGATAGTTCCTAATACTTTCTCAAAATTTCATAAAACGTACTTAAAACATCGTAAGACCTTTGGAGGTTTTAGTAGTTTTTTTGAGTAAAGGTTTTCTAATCCCAAACCTCTGGGGTATGACTGGCTTGCCTTAAGCGCAAAGCTCGGGACAGGCCGGTTTTCCCGGAGACCAATACCTAACTATGACAAAATTTACCAATATATTATTAGCAGGTGCAGCGTTTCTTTTTACATCATGCAATGTGTACCAAGATGTCCAGATCACAAAAGATAAGACTGTAGATTTCTCTCAATATGAAACCTACGCTTGGCTGCCTGATGTTGAAAACGTCAGCGAATCAGATTACAATAACGACTTTATCCGGCAAAAAACCCGAAACTATTTCGGCCATTGCATGGCTCAGAGACAACTTGAACCTGATACCATAAACCCACAGCTTTTATTACGAATCGAGTGGCTTAGTCATGCAAGAGCAGTGGAAGTTCCTCAAGTCAGGAATTGGCCAGACTACTACGATGCTGAGTATTACAATGCACCAACAGTTTACATCTACGATGGCAAAGTTACCGGCAGATCCGTGTGGGGTAAAGAGAATCCTGAACCTGAAGTAATACAGTATGCACATGGGGGAGCAAAATTGACCGCAATAGACAGACTTACCAACCGCAAGGTTTGGGAGGGGGTTGCACAGGGAGATCTATATGACCCAAATATCATGTATAATCATCTGCACCCTGCCATCCATAAACTAATGAAACGGTTTCCAATAAAAATCTCTAAAGAATAAGTGTTAGCAAAAAATTATCAGAGAAGGAGACCAGACTCTACATTTCAAAATATCATAAGTTTTAACCAAAATATCATAAAATAAGAAACATCTATTTTCTTTATATAACAGAACCTTAAAAAGACTTTAATGAATCATACTCAACATACAGATCACCAACACGAACATCACGATCATTCAGATCACCATGCACACATGATCGAAGACTTCAAAAAGCGCTTTTGGATCTCCTTAATACTTACCATACCGGTACTCATACTCTCCCCAATGATTCAGTCGTTCTTGGGCATTTTCTGGGGTTTTTCGGGCGACCGGTACGTGCTGTTTGGTTTATCCTCGGTTGCCTTTTTTTATGGGGGATGGCCTTTCCTAAAGGGATTGTATGAAGAGCTGAAAGACAAAAACCCTGGTATGATGACTCTGATAGCTGTGGCAATTGGAGTCGCTTATTTCTACAGTTCTGCGGTGGTATTTGGATTGGAGGGCAAGATGTTTTTCTGGGAACTGGTTACCCTAATTGATATCATGCTTTTAGGGCATTGGATCGAAATGAAATCCGTGATGGGTGCGTCAAGAGCCTTAGAGCTATTGGTGAATATGATGCCCTCTGAAGCACATCTGGTTGATGGCGATAGTACGAGGGACATTGCTCTGAAAGAAGTAAAGCCAGGAGATCTCCTCTTGGTAAAACCAGGAGAAAAAATCCCGGCAGATGCCGTCGTTACTGAAGGCGAGAGCCATGTCAACGAATCCATGCTCACCGGAGAATCAGTCCCCGTAAAGAAAGGTATGGATGATAAGGTAATCGGAGGGTCGATAAACGGCAATAGCTCCATTACCATCAAAGTATCGCATACCGGAGAAGAAAGCTATTTGAACAAAGTCATTACCTTGGTTCAGGAAGCTCAAAAAACCAAATCCAAAACTCAGAATCTCGCTAACAGAGCTGCAAAATGGCTTACCTACATTGCACTCTCCGTAGGATTTGCAACATTGGCCGTGTGGCTGATTCTGGGTTACGACTTTGTTTTTGCACTTGAGCGAATGGTGACCGTGATGGTAATTTCGTGTCCACATGCGCTAGGTCTGGCCGTTCCATTAGTAGTGGCTATTTCTACCTCATTGTCTGCCCAAAACGGACTATTAATTCGAAATAGAACAGCATTTGAGAATTCTCGGAAAATTTCAACACTCGTTTTCGATAAAACTGGAACCCTAACAAAAGGGGAATTTGGGGTTACTCGTTTTCATTCTTTCATTCATGAATTTAATGATGAAGAGCTTCTGCTTTGGGCGGCAACACTTGAGCAAAACTCTGAACACCCTATTGCAGAAGGAATTGTGAAGAAAGCTGCCGGTCTTTCAAAGGCAATTCCAAAAGCGCTGGATTTCAAGGCAATTACAGGGAAAGGGATACAAGCAAATGTGCATAACAAAAAAGTGATGGTTGTGAGCCCAAGATACCTTCGGGATGAAAGCATTGAAGCGCCTGAAGAAGCGGTTGGGAATGCTGCAGAAACGGTTGTATTTGTACTAATTGATGGGAAGCTGTCAGGGTTCATTGCATTGGCCGATGAGGTGCGCCCAGAAAGTAAAACGGCGATAAAGCTGTTTCAGGACGAAGGGATCAAGGTAATGATGGCTACTGGAGACAATGAAAAAGTTGCCAAATCTGTAAGTGAGCATTTGGGACTGGATGGCTACTATGCCGAGGTGCTGCCACATCAAAAGGTGGAGATTGTCAAGAAACTACAGGAACAAGACCAGTTTGTGGCCATGACTGGTGACGGTGTAAATGACGCACCTGCTCTGGCACAAGCCGATGTGGGTATAGCGGTAGGTTCCGGTACTGATATAGCGGCTGAAACAGCAGACATTATTTTAGTTAATAGTAATCCAAAGGATATAGCCAATCTGATATTTTTTGGAAAAGCCACTTATCAAAAAATGATTCAAAACCTGGCATGGGCGACAGGTTATAATGCCATCGCCATTCCACTAGCCGCAGGAGTACTATATGGTGTTGGGTTTATACTAAGCCCTGCTGTGGGTGCAGTGTTCATGAGTTTAAGTACGGTTATTGTAGCAATCAACGCTCAATTACTGAAGAAGAAGGTAATGGCCGATACGAAATGAAGATTCAAAATTTTAATGCTATGATAAAGCTAATCAAGACAATAATTTTTACAATTCTCATGGCAATTGGTCAAGCGGGAATGTCCCAATCTGTAACGAGTGGTATTTATATGACCTTTGAGGATTATTTGAATGGTGAGATGGAGTATGCAATTAACTGCTCTGAAGAATCGCACAAGATCCGTCCTCATGGCACATGGAAGGGAGACAAGTTTATCGTGGTTCACCGTGGTGAAAAATTCACTCATGATCGGTCTGAAATTTTCGGGTATAGGGGTTGTGATGGGAAAGACTGGAGGGTTCACGGAAAGGATGATTATCAAATAGCCGAGTCAAGATCTATAATCATCTATAAAAAGGATGAAGAGGAGCTCCATTTTGATGACGGGCCCATACCTCCAACTTATTACTTCTCGGTAAACAATGGTCATATTCTTAGACTTACGAAAATGAACCTTAAGAAAGCATTTGCTGATGACCATGATTTACATGACAAACTGGATGAAACTTTCATTGGCGAAGACCTGACCTCATACGACAAATACCACAAAATGTACAAGGTAAACCGAGTATTGGCAATCACCGGTAATTAGCTAATCAATGGACATTGATATAGAGATGAACAAAAAAATATTGGTCGTAGGTGGCTATGGTGATGTAGGAAGCAGAATCTGCCTGATCCTGGCCAAGTATTATCCAGGAAGTGTAGTGGCAGCTGGTAGAAGCCTAGGCAAAGCTGAAAAATTCAGTATAAGAACATCAGGCAAAGTGCTGCCTCGTCAGCTGGACCTTTCAAAAGATTGGGCTAATCATGAATTAAATGATGTGGGAATGGTGATAATGTCTTTAGATCTTCTGTCTCCAGAATTTGCAAAACACTGCCTAAAATCAGGGATTAATTACATAGATATTACTGCCTCCCAGGTGCTTATCAATAATTTAGATGGGTTAAAAGGTCAGGCAAAGGAAAATAACGCTAGCGGAATTATCAGTGTGGGTCTTGATCCAGGAATATCCAATCTGTTAGTAAAGCAATGTAGTAGGGAAATGGATTACCCGGAAAAAGCAGAAATCAACCTGCTATTTGGATTAGGAGAAGATCATGGTGATGGTTCAATAGAATGGATCCTCAATAACCTACAAAATGACTTTGAATTAAATCTCCGCGGATCCACTATACTGGTACTAAGTTTTCAAGATGGTAAAAGTGTAATCTTTCCTCGGGAGTTGGGTAAACGCACCGCATATGCATTTAATTTTTCTGACCAACATGTACTAAAGAAAACCCTGGGCATCCCTGAAGTTCGAACAAGAATGTGTTTTGAGAGTAAAGTCACCACTTGGTTAGTGGCTGCACTTGCACAGATCAGATTTTTCAAATTGTTGAAATATTCTATAATAAAAAGTTCGTTTAAGTTCCTCCTGAAAAACCTGAAATTGGGTTCGGATGTGTATTCGATTAAAGTAACTGTTCGGGGAGTGAAAAATGGCAAGGAAGTTTTTAGTCATGGGGCAATC